>JAVVFN010000151.1:0-3700 GCA_032250645.1 Methanomicrobiaceae archaeon
CGACTTGAACCGCTGGTTCGGCCCCGGTTTCTTGTACGTTCCTTCCTGTCTCGGCACGAGACGGATCTGCCCTTTCACGCCCTTGATCTGTATCCAGTTGGTGGTTCCAGTTTTTCCCATGATGATGACTCCTTATTATTTTACACGGAATTCATGATAAATGTTGGTGATGGGTAAAAAATACCCTCTATTCAAGCATTTTTTGGAGCTCTTCCCTCACGAGTTCGGCGATGATGCGCCCGTCCACCCTCCCGCGGACGTCCTTCATCACGACCCCCATCAGGGGGCCGAGCGCCTGCATCCCCTTCTCACGGATGAATGCCTCACGCTCGGTGAGGATCCGGCGGATCGACGCTCGCAGCTCCTCCTCATCGAGAGGCGGTGCGACCGCCGAGACGGCATCCTCCACCGCCATGCCCTCCGCGACTGCCCTGAGGACATCCGGCATGGCTTCACGGGTGACCGCTCCTGCCTCCACCCTTCCGAGGAGGAGGAGGAGGTCCTGCTCCTGCACCGCGTCCACCGGCACCCCCTCGCGTGACAGTTCCCGCAGCGTCCCGGTGATCGTCCGGGCCGCGAGCATGGGCCTGACCCCTGCCGCCACGGCCTGCTCAAAGAGAGGGAGCAGTTCTGAGTAGGCGACCTGTTTTGAGAGGAACGGGTCAAATCCGTATGCATCCCTGAACCGCTCGATCTTCTCGGAGAGCAGCTCGGGCGTCCCGAGGGCCTCCCACGCCTCGGGGGAGACCTCGAGAGGGAGGACATCGGTCTCAGGATACATGCGGGCTGCCCCGGGCAACGGGCGCATGTAGGCAGTGCTCCCATCTTTGAGCATCTTCCGCGTCTCCTCCAAAACCCCCTCCTGCGCGAGAAGCGCACGGCGGATGACCTGCCCGGCTGCGCACCGGGCACGCCTTTCTGGGCCGGCCACCAGCACCACCGCGTCCGCCTCGCCAGCGCAGGTTCTCTCTCTCACTCTCGCCACCTCTTCCTCACTGATCCCGTATGCCGGGAGCTCGTCGGAATGGAAGATGCCGCCCACTCCGCATTTTCTCGCATAATCCGCCATCTCGGACCCGAGCCTCCGCCCGGGCTGGAGCTCCTTCCCGACGAGCCCGGCAAACCCTTCGAGGAGCACGGCGTAGACCACCGGCGCGGACTTGAGAATGGATGAGCGGGTGTTTCCAAACTCCCCGGTGACGTCCCACAGCTCGGTATTGACCGCCGCGTTGCGAGAGCCGAGCTCCGCACGTATGGAGAGCAGTGCAACCTGACGCTGCACTTCGCGCCGGACCACCTCCTCGACAAGGTCCAGCTCCTGGACTCCTTTGATCTCCACACGGGCGCCGTCCCGTACTGATATGTTGATGTCCTGCCGGATCGTCCCGATGCCCCGCTTCACCTTTCCGGTCGACCGGAGAACCATCCCGATATACTCGGCGACCTCCCTGACCGCCTCAGGGGAATGCATGTCAGGGCCGGTCGCGATCTCCACCAGCGGAATTCCGAGCCGGTCGAGCGAGAAGGTGTCCCCTTCCACCCGCTGGGCAGCCTCTTCCTCCAGCCCGATCGTCTCGATGGTCGCTCCGAGAGGGGTCAGTCCGTTCAGTGCCACGAGCGCGGTCCGCTGGAACCCGCTCGTGTTGGAGCCGTCGATGACCAGCTTGCGCATCACGTGAACCTGGGGGACCGGGCACATCTTCATCATCTTGGCGATGGTGAGGCTGATTTCGAGCGCCTCCATGTTGAGGGGGGCGGGCGGCTCCTCGTCGTCCTCCACGAGGCAGGTGGTGTCGTAGGCATAGTAGGTGAATTTGCGTTCCACCCGCATCTCCTCCTCGGCCGCCCGGTCAATCTCACCGAGCTCGCTCTCTGTGGCACGGAGGTAGCGGAAGAACTCCCCGTTTCGCTCATCGGTATCCCGCAGGATGGTGGGGCATTTGCAGAAGAGCTTGTGCCTGGTATCCAGCTGCTGGTGGATCTCGATCCCGGCCTTCAGGCCCAGCGCATCATAGTCCATGGACACTGCACCTCCTGATCTCTCCGGCAAGGTTGGTCTGCACAAGGTCGCGGACCCTGCCGGGGTCGTCCTCCCGGGCGAGGACCCACATCAGCTTGACCATCGCGGTCTCGGGCAGCATATCCTCGCCCTCGATCACCCCGATGGAGAGGAGGTCGCGCCCGGTATCGTACACCCTGTCGCAGACCCTGCCGTGCATGCACTGGGAGGTCATCACCACGTGCGTCCCCGAATCGATGAGCGACTCGAGGGCCGGGATGCACGCGGTCGAGACATGTCCGAGGCCCGTCCCTGCCACCACCAGCCCCCTGTACCCTTCGAAGGAGGCGATGATCTCCGGGGAGATCCCGGGGTGGAAGAAGAGCAATCCCACCCGTTCCTCAAGGCCGCCATGGAACGCGAGCGGGCGGGTGCCCCTGCGGACCGCCTCGCTCTCCAGCTGGACCTCGAGCGTTGGGTAGTCCACCCTCCCGATCAGGGAGATCCCCACGCTCCTGAAGGCGTCCCGCCGCGACGTGTGCATCTTCCTCACCCTGGTCGCCCGGTGGATGGCGCAGAAATCGTCGCTGGTGGTCCCGTGCATCACCACCCCGACCTCACCGAGGTCGCTGAGTGCTGCGCTGGCACTGCAGAGGGCGTTCATCACATTGTCACTGCTCGGCCGGTCTGCAGAGCGCTGGGAGCCGACGAAGACCACCGGAACCGGGGTCTGTACCATGAAACTTACCGCGGCGGCGGTATAGGACATGGTATCGGTCCCGTGGGTCACGATGACGCCCGGGACACCGTCCTGTATCTCATCGTGGATCTTGCCGGCAAGTTCCACCCAGATCGCCGGGGTCATGTTCTCGGAGAGAATGGTCGCGATCTGGTGGGCCCGGAACCGTGCAAGCTCACCGAGGCGGGGCACTGCACGGAGGATATCCTCCGCAGAGAACTGGCTGGTGACCGCGCCGGTACGGTAGTCGATCCTGCTCGCGATGGTACCCCCGGTGGAGATGATGGAGAGCTCCGCAAGATCCGGACGCTGGGTGATGGGGGCGGGGTGCAGTCTTGCGGGTTTTGGGGTCTCTCTCACGCGCACCGCCTGCGGATCCACCCCGATATTATACCCGCTGTCGAGCTTGACCACGAGCTTGTCCTGTCGCGTGGTGATATAGGTCCCGAAGAGTTCCCGCCCTTCCATCATGCAGGAGACCCGATCTCCTGTCCTGATCGTCCTGGTTATGATATCAACTCCCGTGCAGTCAGGATCATCCGGGTAAGGGCCCGGTCGAGATCAGCCTCACAGTGCTCCCACCAGTCCCCGTCCACATCGAGTGTGCTGTCCCGCGCCTCTATCTGTGCGTCCACGGCAGAGGGGGCAGGGCCGCCGGTTGCAGTCCGGACACTGATGCTGTATCGGGGGTCCAACGCTTCCTCGATCATCTTCTCGGAGAGGCCGAGGTCCCGGAGCGAGAGGGATGCCATCTCCGCCGCTGCCATCTCGAGTGTCTCGAGCGAGAGCGAGCCCTTCCTGACGGCACGCCCCACGATCCCGTGGGCGGTCCGGAACGGGATGCCGAATTCGCGGACCAAGACATCCGCAAGCTCTGTGGCGGTCGAAAATCCCTTCACTGCCTCCTCGGCCATCCGGTCAGCATGGAAGGTGGTGGTGGCCAGCATCTCGGCAAGGAGGAT
>JAVVFN010000152.1:0-3560 GCA_032250645.1 Methanomicrobiaceae archaeon
CTCGGCCGCCATCTTCTGGTAGAGTCCAGGAAATCTGTTCCCCTTTTTTTTCTTCTGCTGAACCCCTCATGTGCAGATGATCTGTCCGCGTTCCCCGCGATCGCCGATACGAGTATCCGTGCGAGATGCCGTTCTCCGCGGGGAAGCGTGCTGGACGGGCCGCCGGAAGAAGCACCGGCCCCCGACCGGGGGGGAAGGCACAGATCCCCCGTTCTGCGGCCCAGAAAACCCGGGAGAACTTTATGAACATGGACCGGGATATATCCCCGTCATGAGGAGTTGGAAGTGCCATGGATGATGGGCTTGCTCACACCTACGATGTCCTGATCATCGGAGGAGGGCTGACCGGCCTCCGGGCAGCGCTCCGGTTTGCGGAGGCCGGGCTCTCCGGTGCGGTGATCTCGAAGGTCCACCCCCTGCGGTCCCATTCGGTGGCTGCGCAGGGCGGGATGAACGCCGCCCTCGGCAATGTGCCGGGGGAGGACGGGAAGAGCGATTCGTCGGAGCTGCACGCCTTTGACACGGTGAAGGGCTCCGATTATCTCGCCGACCAGGACGCGGTGGCCCGGATGTGCCAGGAAGCCCCGGCAGCGGTGAGGGAGCTGGAGCACAGGGGAATGGTCTGGTCCCGGCTCCCGGACGGGAAGATCGCCCAGCGCCCCTTCGGGGGAGCAGGGTTTCCGAGGACCTGCTATGCCGCGGACCGCACCGGGCACAACGCGCTCCATACGCTCTACGAGCAGGTGATCGCAGGGAAGATCCCGGTCTACGAGGAGTACTTCGTCACCTCCCTGGTGACCGATAACGGGAGATGCACGGGGTGCACCGCACTTTCGTTTTTGACCGGGGAAGTGCACGGGTTTGCCGCAAAGGCGGTGCTCATGGCGACCGGGGGCTTTGGCCGGATCTTCTCCCGGTCCACCAACGCCCTCATCAACACCGGCGACGGGCAGGCGCTTGCACTCCGGGCCGGGGCCCCGCTCAAGGACATGGAGTTTGTCCAGTTCCACCCCACGACCCTGTACGGCACCAATATCCTGATCACCGAGGGTGCCCGCGGGGAAGGAGGCATCCTCCTCAATAAGGAGGGCGAGCGGTTCATGGAGCGGTACGCCCCCTCCTCGGTCGACCTTGCCCCCCGCGACGTGGTCGCCCGGGCCATCATACAGGAGATCAGGGAGGGGAGGGGGTTTGACGGGGGCTATGTCCACCTCGACCTCCGGCACCTCGGTGCAGACCGGATCAGGGAGCGCCTCCCCGGCATACGACAGATCGCCGTGGACTTTGCCGGCGTGGACCCGGTCGATGAGCCGGTCCCGGTCCAGCCGGGCCAGCACTACTCGATGGGGGGGATCGATGCGGACATCAACGGAAAGACGCCGCTCCCGGGGCTCTATGCGGCGGGAGAATGCGCCTGCATCAGTGTCCACGGGGCAAACCGGCTCGGCGGGAACTCGCTCCTCGAGACCGTGGTCTTCGGGAGGCTGGTGGCCGAGTCCGTCATCACAGATCTCCCCTCCATCCCCGATCCCGGGATAAAAGCCGTGAAGGCCGAAATGCAGGAGACCGGGAAGAGGATCCGGGCGATTCTCGCACGGCCCGGGGGAAAATCCCACTTTGTGTTGATGGGAGAACTGAAAGAGACCATGTTCACCCGTTTTGGCATATTTCGAGACCGGAAAGGCATGGAAGCCGGCCTCTCGGAGATCCGAACCCTGCAGGAGGAGGGGCGGCAGGCCTCCCCCGGGAACCGGGAACTCGCGCTCAACCATGCACTGATCCGGTACCTCGAGCTCGAGAACATGCTCCTCCTCGCCGAAGCGGTGGCCCGCGGCGCCCTTGCACGGGAGGAGAGCCGGGGATCCCACACCAGGACCGACTTTCCTGACCGTATCGATGACCGCTACCTCCAGCACACCATCGCATCGAGGGATGAAGGGGAGATCGGGATCTCCTACCGCCCGGTACGGCTGGGGATCTTTGAGCCCAGGGAGCGTGTGTACTGATGAAACTGATCGTGTACCGGTACCGGGAGGGGATGGAAGAGCCCCGCTATGACCGGTTCGAGCTCGAGGCAGGCCCGGGACTTACCGTGCTCGGGGCATTATTCGAGATCCAGGAACGGTTTGATGATTCGCTTGCCTTCCGCTACTCCTGCAGGGGGGCGGTCTGCGGTTCCTGCGCAATGCTCATCAACAAGATCCCGAGGCTCGCCTGCAGGACCCAGGTCACCTCCCTCCTCGGGAGCGGGGAGAAGAGCCGCCTCTCGCCCTACCCGGGCGCCGCAGAGACCGTTTCCTTCGACCCGGAAGAGGAGGTGCTGGTCGAGCCGCTCCCGCACCTCCCGGTCATCAGGGACCTGGTCGTGGATATGGACGCATTCTACGGGAAATACCGGTTTATCGAGCCGGTCTTCCGGCCGGCCGGTCCTGCCCCTGAGGAGGAACGGCGGATGGACCCCGAGGATGTCCACGCGCTCGAGACCTACACCAACTGCATCCTCTGCGCCGCCTGTTACGGCGCCTGCCCGGTGGACGGGAAGGACCCGGAGTACCTGGGGCCTGCCGCACTTGCCAAGCTCTACCGGTTCCACCTCGATCCCCGGGAGGGAGAGGGGGCACGCCTCGAGCGGGCTGATATTCCGCACGGGTGGTGGGCCTGCGAGTTCCACGGGAACTGCCGCCAGGTCTGCCCCAGGGGTGTCCCGCCCATCCAGGCCATCGGGAAGGCCCGGCAGGAGTTGGAAGGGAGGAGAAGATGAAGGGCAGCCGCCGCGAGAAGGACTCGCTCGGGGAGCGGGAGGTGCCGGCCGAAGCCTACTTCGGGATCCAGACCCTCCGTGCGGTGGAGAATTTCCCGGTCTCCGGCAGGCGGGAGCGCCCGGAGCTGGTCCGTGCATATGCCTTCCTGAAGAAAGCGGCCGCCCTCGCGAACATGGAACTTGGTGCCCTGGACCGGGATCGGGGGGAGGCGATCGTGAAGGCTGCCGACGAGGTCATCGCGGGCATGCATGCAGACCAGTTCCCGGTCGATATCTTCCAGGCCGGCGCAGGGACCTCGTTCAACATGAACGTCAACGAGGTGCTCGCCAACCGTGCCCTCGAGATCCTGGGACACTCGCGGGGCGATTACGGGTACCTCTCCCCGAACGACCAGGTCAACCGGTCCCAGTCCAGCAACGATACGTTCCCGACCGCTTCCCATATCGCCATCTGTATGGAGGCAGGGCGGCTCGATACCGCTCTTGCCGCCCTCTCGCAGGCCTTCGAGGCGAAGGGCAGGGAATTTGCTTCGTTCCCCAAGTCGGGCAGGACGCACCTGATGGACGCGCTCCCGGTCACCCTCGGGGACGAGTTCTCGGCCTGGGGGTCTGCAGTGGCCCGTGCCTGCAGGAGGATCCGCGGGCGCAAGGAGGACCTCTACGAGGTGGCCATTGGGGGGACTGCCACCGGGACTGGCGCAAACACCCGCGCAGGATACAGGGAACGGGTCATCGGGATCCTCTCCGGGCTCACCTCCCTCCCCCTGGTCCCGGCGCAGGACAGCCTCGAAGCTCTCCA
>JAVVFN010000153.1:0-3514 GCA_032250645.1 Methanomicrobiaceae archaeon
GATATCAAGCTGGCGCAGGCGGAAGATGGGTGGCTTGACCCGGGCGATTTCGATCAGGAGTTCGCGTGCGGCAAGCTCCATCTCGCTCGGGCGCTTCGTCTCTGCGGCGGCGTAGACCTTTCGCTCCTGCTCTGCGAGCTTTGCATCGCAGAACGCGATATAAAACCCGATCTGTGCATCGTATTTCCAGTAATTCCCGAAATAGTCGATGGCGTTCCGGTACTTTCCGACCTTCATCAGTTTTAAGCCCGCAAGCACATTGAGGACCGCCTTTCCCTTGGTTTTCCGCTTGGCTCGGGCGGCATTGGTGCTGATCCGCTCAATGACCTCGACATCTCCTGCCCGCGGGCTTGCATCCATGATATGGAAGGCAATGGCATCGATGAACTCGTCGTAGGTTACATCATCGATATCGGGGAACATATCCTCGAGGCGCGAGATGACATGTCCGAAGAATACCGGGAGGTTTGCATCGATCTTCTGGATATTCTCGTCCACATACCCGTAGAGATCGCGTTTGAGCGCCTCCAGCCGCTCGAACCTGTTCGCGTCCGTAAGCCCGGTACTTCCTGTCATATCTCTCAAGAAACCCCGAAAAACACTATCCTTTCAGACTGAATTAACCTTTGCTCACTTCGGCATAGTAGTACTCGCCGAGCGAATGCTGCTCGCGGTCGAGGTACGAGCCCGGCTTGTTGATGCGAGGCCGCCCGCTCTTGTCTCTCCTGAAGGTCACGTCCAGCTCCCGCAGGAAGTGGTTCATCCCCTCCTTCATCGCAAAGGGCCCCCGTGCAAGGCCAAAGACCCCCGGCTCGCCGTCAAAGACCAGCAGCCGCTCTGCGAGCATATCGATGAGGTAGATGTCATGGTCAATGACGAGCACCCCGGCCTCCTTCCCCTCGGCATGGCGGCGGAGCACCCGCACGAGCCCGATCCGCTGCTCGATATCGAGGTGGGCGCTCGGCTCGTCGAGGATATAGAGATCGGCATCCTGGGAGATGCAGAGGGCGATCGCCACCCGCTGGAGCTCCCCCCCCGAGAGTGTGGAGATCCCTGACTGGAGTATGGGAGCAAGCCCGAGGGGACCGATGATCTCGTTCTGGTAAAACGAGGTGTTGAAGGCCCGCGTGGCCTTCCTGAGGAGAAGCTCCACCGTCTCGTCCGTCGAGGGCTGGATGTACTGCGGTTTGTAGGAGATGCGGACCTCAGTGCTCACCTCTCCCTCGTCCGGCGTAATCACCCCGGCAAGGAGCTGGGCAAACGTGGTCTTCCCGATACCGTTTGCACCCACCACGCCGAGCACCTCCCCTGCCCTGATCTCGCCGCCCTGCACCTCGAGAGTAAAGCGTTCGTAATATTTCTTTAAGGCAGGGAACTCCAGCAGCACGTTGCGTGCCATGCCCCGCTCGTGCGCCCGTTCCTCGAAAGTCACCTGGTAATTCCGGAAACGGACGTTCTCCTCGTGCAGGTACCCTTCGAGGTACTGGTTGATCCCGACCCGTACCCCCTTCGGGCGGGTGATGATACCGAAGACCGCCGCCTTGCCGTACCCGATGTTGACCGTATCGGCAAGCATGTCGAGGATGGCGAGGTCGTGCTCGATGAGGATCACCGGCCGTTCTGCGGCCCGCTCCCTGATGAGCCGCGCGACCTTCATGCGCTGGTAGATGTCCAGGTACGGGGTGATCTCGTCCAGATAATAGAAATCTGCCTCACGCGAGAGGCATGCGGCGATGGCGATCCGCTGGAGCTCACCACCGCTGAGCTTGCTGACCGGGCGGTCGAGGAGCGGGCGGAGACGCAGATCGTCGATGTAGGTCTGTAGCACGCCCCTCTCATCGGTCGAAGCGAGGAGGCTCCCCACATTGCCGGAGAATACGCGGGGGATGAAATCGATGTACTGCGGCTTGACGGCGCATTTTAGCTTTCCCTCCGAGACGAGGGAGAGGTAATCACCAAGTTCGGTGCCCGCAAACCTGGAGAAGACCTTCTCCCATGAGGTTTCCTCCTCCACGTCACCGAGGTTCGGCACGAGCTCCCCGGACAGTATCTTCAGGGCCGTGGTCTTCCCGATACCGTTTGCTCCCAGAAGGCCGGTCACCTTCCCTTCCACCGGGATGGCAAGCCCGAAGAGTGCAAACCCGTTCAACCCGTAACGGTGCATCGGCTCGTCCAGTTCTTCTGGGAGGCTCACGATATCGATCGCTTCGAAGGGACATTTCTTGATGCAGATCCCGCAGCCCACGCAGAGTTCCTCCGAGATCACCGCCTTTCCGTCCTCCCCCAGCGTGACCGTCTCGTCCCCGGTCCTCACGCGGGGGCAGTAGAGGATGCATTCGGTCCCGCACTTCCTCGGATGGCAGCGATTACGGTGGACGACGGCGATACGCACTCGATCACCCCTACTGGACGGCGGCAGAGAGGAGGAGTGTCCAGCTGATAAACCACAGAGAGAAGGTCATGAATGCCTGGTAGAACCAGTCCTTCGCAGTCATTGCGGTAAAATCGATCCTGATGGCGATGAACACGTATTTCTGGAAGACGATGAAGGCGAGGAGTATCAGCCAGCCAAGGAGGCTGTTGGGCTGGACCCCTGAAACCGGGTCCATCGGGCCTGCGAGTGCAAATGAGAGCGCACCTGCCGCGATACCCATGAAGCAGGCGACCACTGTCCGCAGGATACGTTCCCGGTGTGCCTGGAATCTCTCCTGCGGGCCGGGGGCTATTTCTGGTTCTATCTCCTTTTCGCTCCTCTCATCGTCGCTCATTTGTGCATCAGCAGTCTATATTTTGAGTGCTCACACCATATGTAGTTTGGTATACGTATGGCGTCCCGGCAGGGAATGAGCGGTATTGATTGCATGGCGATGCTGGCCGAGCTGGAGGGGCACCTCCCCCTCTGGGTCGGGAAGTGTTACCAGTACGGCCCGAAATCCTTTGGTATTCGTTTCAACGGCGAGATGAGGGCCAGATACCACATGGTTATCGAGACCGGGAGGCAGGCCCACCTGACCGGGACGCTGCCCGAAGCGCCGGCGGCCCCCTCAGGGTTTGCGATGTTCCTGCGCAAGTACCTCCTCGGCGGGAAGGTGCTGGGGTTCCGGCAGATGGGACTCCAGCGCATCTTCGAGATCGAGGTCGGAAAGCGGGATACCACCTATCACCTGGTCATCGAGCTCTTCGACGAGGGCAACATGGTGCTCTGCGATGCCGAATGGACCATCGCAAAGCCCCTATGGCACCACCGGTTCCGCGATCGCGAGGTCGTGCCAGGGGTCCGGTACATGGTGCCGGGCATGGACCATATCCCGGGCCCCGAAGAGCTGGCAGAGATCCTGAGAGGATCGGACCGCGATATCGTACGGACATGCGCCGTTGACCTGATGCTGGGAGGCGAATATGCAGAAGAGGTTTGCCGGCGTGCCCGAATCCTCCGGGAGACACCTGCAGGGGAGGCTGACCCGGAGAGGATCTATGGGGCATTCATGGACCTGGTCAGCGAAGCCGCGGCAAG
>JAVVFN010000154.1:0-3422 GCA_032250645.1 Methanomicrobiaceae archaeon
TCTCCTCCCTCCGCTCGCTCCCGTAGAAATCGGTCCTCCCCGCGTCCCCCGCGAGAAGGGCATCTCCGGTAAAGACCATGAGGGGGTCAGGAGATACCCCGGTCTCGCGGAGCACGATCGAGATGCTCTCCTCGGTGTGCCCGGGCGTCTCCAGGATCTCGAGCTCCAGGCTCCCCAGCCTGAACAGGTCACCTTCCTCTGTCGGTTTTCCGAAACCGAAGTCCAGCTTCCTGCCGTGGAAGATCTCGGCACCCACGAGTTCCGCGAGCTCCCGCGACCCGATGACGTAGTCCTCGTTCTTGTGGGTCTCGAAGACATACCGTATCTGCATATTGTTCTCACGGGTGATCTCGCAGTAGACCGACGCGTCCCTCCTCGGGTCGATGACCGCCGCGGCATTTCCCGAGCCCACGAGGTAGGAGTTGTGCGAGAGCCCCTCGGATATCATCTTTTGAAAGAGCATTGAATATCCCCGAATGCTCCTTACTCCTCAGGTCTCATATTTATGTATTTCCCGGAGACAACCGGCAGGTTCAATCCTCAAACCCCCCCGATCAGGGGAATTAATGGCTGGACTCTCTCACCCCTACATTGAGCCGTATGCCGGGCACTGATCCTGATCCCGACTCCCGTCGACTGGAGGTAGCAAAGGAGGGACTCATGGTGGCCCTTCAACTCATCCAGCTCCAGTACGCACTGGTCAACGCCCGGTTGAAGGTCGATTCCTTCTCAGAATTGCTGAAAAAAAAGTGATCCTCCACTACACGAGCGAGGCCTTCCGTGCCATCCCGAGAAAGATCAGGCCAGAGGCGCCGCTCAGCAGCGCGGCAGCGATGAAGACTGAACCGATCCCGGAGAGGTCCATCACCAGTCCGGCAAAGAGGGGGGCAGAGATCATGCCCACACTCATCGCGGTGTTGTAGGCCCCCATCGCCGCACCCTGCCCGACCTCCCTCCCCCCAATGGCGATGAGCGATGTGGAGGAGGGGATGGAGATGGCAGATCCCGCCCCGAAGATAAAGGCCACGGTGAGGAGCGGGAGGAACCCGGAGAGGAGGGGGAGCAGGGCCAGTGCGCCTGACAGGACGAGTGTCCCGGCAAAGATGAGCAGGATCTGGCTGTGCCGGTCCGCCATCCTCCCGAATAACCTCTGGAAGACCGCCGTGGTGAGGATGCTCACCGAGATGATGACCCCGATCTCCGAGGTGGAGAGGACGGCCATGCCGCTCCCGCCGCCGTCGAGGAAGGGCCTCGCGGCAAGGAGAGGGAAGAAGACCATGAACGTCCCGGTCGCAAACGCGTTCATCACCCGGAAGAAGAGGACGGGTTTGATCACCCGGTGCGTTACCGCGGCGAGAATGGGAGGAGATACGGCCTTCTTGCCAGAATATTCGGGGAGGAACAGGAGGGATACCAGGAGCGATATTGCCGAGAAGAGCGACATGGCCAGGAAGACAGCCTCCATCCCCAGAAGATCCCTGATCACCCCTCCAAGGAGAGGACCGCACCCCAGTCCAAGATAGAGCGAGACCATGAACGTCCCCATGGTATGCCCTTCCCTCCCCTCAGGGGAGAGATCGGCGCTGTAGGCCATGGCGATGGGGATGACCATCGCGGAGGCGAGCCCGTGGAGAAACCGCACCAGGGTGAGGGTCCAGACCGTGGTGGCCGCGATATAGGCAAGGGAGAGGAGGGTGTAGACCACGAGGCCCCCGATGATGAAGTACCTCCGACCCCTCCGGTCCGAGAGAGATCCCACGATGGGCATGAATATCGCTCTTGAAAAGGAAAACGCGGCAAATATCGCCCCTATCCAGAGCCCTGTCGCCCCCATGCTCTCGGCATAGATGGGCAGGAGCGGGACGATGATCCCGAGCCCGAGGGTGGCGGCGAATACAGATATGAAGAGCACCTGAAAGGTCCTTTTTGGGGATACTGTTCGGTTCATCCTGGAGTCCCGAGGATGACTGCCGGGTCGCAGAGGAAGGAGGGGCGATTCCCGTCCAGCCAGTTCCCCCCAGAATAGCGTGGATCGGCACGAAGCACGGACCGGTAGACCTCCAGGTGGAGCATGGAAAAGTGGTCCCCTGCGGCAAGTCTCCTGATGTAGGGTGGGGCCCGGCGGTCAACCCTTGAAGCGTCGATCACCACTCCCACGTGGCCGATGATCTGTCCCTCCGCAACTGGATCCCCGGCACCGACCTCCAAATCACCGAGCTCTGCATAGCGGAGCACGTAGCCGTCTCCCTGCAGGATACACACAAAATATGTCCTCTGCCAGTAGGGGCGCCCGGACGGGTCGGTCTGGATCCCGGTGCAGAGGACCCTTCCCTCTTCGATGCTGGCGACAGGGCTCCCGGGCGGCGCATAGAGGTCGACGCCGCAGTGGTACCGGTCACCCCTCTCTTCCCAGAACGATCCGGGTTCCCCGGGACCGGGAAGCGCATGGGGGCCGATCTCCGGGAGGGGCCAGGCGGCCATATGAAAAAGGGGCTACTGGGAGAGCAGGATGGTCGTGGACGCGTTCGCCACGGTCACATTGTCCCTGACCAGTGTCGCATTGATCGCATACTCCCCTTCCGAGATGCCGGAACAGGTATTGCAGGCCGGGAGTTGGTACTTGAAGGTGACGGCCTCTCTGCCGGCGGAGAGATTGACTGGCTGCTCCTGCATGAGCCTCGTCCTCCCCCGTTTGTCGGTGATCCCTTCCACCTTCACCAAATAGTTGTCCACGGGCTGGCTGGCCGAGAGGTTGACGGAGATCTCCATCGTCTCCCTCGAATGGTATTCTGCTTTATCGGTGGAGAGGGAGGTGATGGTGACGGACGGGGAGGATTCGTTCATGACGAAGACGGCAACGGCGGCCACCACCACGACGGCCATCGCGAGGATGAATATTGCACCTTTCATCATCTGGAGTACTCTATCTTCCCACCCGTTTATGATGTTGACGGCAGGGACCGGTCAAAACCCATATATCCCTTGGTGCAGGTACTGGTGAGTGGCGTGAAAAAAGATGCGTATCGGCTTGATGGCAGACACCCATGATTCCCTCCCTGCAATCGCGAAAGCGGTGGACTACCTGAACAGGGAGAGGGTGGAGCTGGTGCTCCATGCAGGCGATTTCGTCTCCCCCTTCGTCATCCCCGAACTTGCCGCCCTCGATGCCGACCTGGTCGGGGTCTTCGGGAACAATGACGGGGATCGCGGGATGCTCGTGAAAAAATGCGGGGAGAGCCGGGGAGTGGAGATACGCGGGTTCTTCGCCGAGGTGGAGATTGGCGAGTCCTCGGTCGCCCTCTTCCATGGCCATGAACCTGCGCTCCTGCACGCCCTCATCGAGAGCGAGGCATTCGACGCCGTGGTCTACGGCCACACCCACCGTGCGGAGGTCTCGCGGCAGGGATCCACCCTCGTGATCA
>JAVVFN010000155.1:0-3400 GCA_032250645.1 Methanomicrobiaceae archaeon
CTGCAAGGGCACCCACAGTGGCGGCCTTCGACGGAACGGCGCTTGAGATCATGGGCAATGCGGCCCTCGCGGCCGCGATGGGTGGCACTCCGGTTCGCGAATCGGACAGGGAGAGCTTCTCTGTCCAGCTGAAGTGCCACGATGCAGGTGGCGAGATCTACTACGTCACTTTCGGCCGAGATTCGGTGCGGATCACCTCGTACGAGGACGACCTGATCCGGACCACGGTGGAGACCTGGGCGGATACGGTGCCCGCACTGGCGTAAAGAGGGCGCACCATGACAAACGAGGTTCTCATCGTCGGGACCTTCGTCGGGGCGGGCCTGCTCGCCTACGTGGGTATCCCGGGCCTGCTCGTGATCTGGGACATGGTCCTCGACCAGATCAGCAGGGAGTGAGGGATAGACCCCTCCCTGTTTTATTTTGATCCGATAATTTAAGTCGCGTGGGTAACCAACGTAATGTACCGATGATTAAATGAAAGAGCAGGTAGTGGAACGGAGAGCCGTGGCAAGAGAACTGCCCAAGTGCCCGACCGGGATCGAGGGCTTTGACGAGATCACCGGGGGAGGACTTCCAAGGGGCCGTGTCTCCCTGGTGGTCGGGAAGGCCGGGTCAGGGAAGACCCTGCTCGGGATGGAGTTCCTGCTGCACGGAATACTGGACTTTGGCGAGCCGGGTGTCTTCATGTCCTTCGAGGAGTCGGCAAAGGACCTTGCCGAGAACGTCGCATCGCTCGGCTACGACCTCGAAGACCTCCAGGAGAAGGGGAAGATCGGTATCGACCACGTGGAGATCTCGCGCAGCGACATCATCGAGACCGGGGAGTTTGACCTGGAAGGGCTCTTCGTCCGGCTCGGCTACGCCATCGATACCGTCGGGGCAAAAAGGGTGGTGCTGGACACCATCGAATCGCTCTTCTCGGGACTGGAGAACGACGGCATCCTGCGGGCAGAGCTCCGCCGGCTCTTCTTCTGGCTGAAAGGGAGGGGTGTGACCGCCATCGTCACCGGCGAGAGCGGGGAGGCGACCATGACCCGCCACGGCCTCGAGGAATATGTCTCCGACTGTGTCATCCTGCTCGACCACCGGGTGACCGAGCAGATCTCCACGCGTCGCCTGCGGATCGTGAAGTACCGGGGCTCATTCCACGGGACCAACGAGTACCCCTTCCTCATCAACGAGTCCGGGATCTCGGTCCTGCCCATCACCTCCGTGGGGCTCTCGCACGTGGTCTCCACCGAACGGGTCTCGACCGGTGTCGAGCGCCTCGATACCATGCTCGGGGGCGGCGGGTTCTACCGGGGGAGCACGGCCATGATCGCCGGGACCGCGGGCACCGGGAAGACCAGTTTTGCCGCCAGCTTTGCCCATGCCGCCTGCCTGAGGGGGGAGAGGTGCCTCTACTTCTCGTTCGAGGAGTCCCCCGACCAGATCGTCCGCAACATGCAGTCCATCGGGATTCATCTTGAGCCCCTTATCGAGAGCGGCCTCCTCGAGATCCATGCCTCCCGCCCCACCCTCTACGGCCTCGAGATGCACCTCGTGCTGATGCTGAAGATGATCCAGGACCTTGGACCGCAGGTGGTGGTCGTGGACCCGCTTTCTGACCTCATCGCCATCGGCACTCCAGCGGACGTCAAGGCGATGCTTGCCCGCCTGATCGACTCTTTGAAGATGGACCGCATCACCGCCCTCTTTACGCACCTGGCCCATGACAGCAGGAGTGTGGACACGGGTGAACTCATGATCTCCTCCATCATCGACACCATGATCCGCCTGCAGGACACCGAATCCGGCGGGGAGCGCAGGAGGAGGATGTACGTGCTCAAGTCCCGGGGCATGGCTCATTCAAGCCAGATCAGGGAGTACCGGCTCTCAGACGGGGGGATCGGGATTATGGAAGTCCCGTCCGGCCTGGAGGAGGCTCCTGCAGGTAGTATTATACACACCGGGGTACAAGAGAGGGGCAGACGATGACTGAGGCAATTGCCAAAGAGGTCTGGCTGCTCAGGCTCTATGTCGCAGGCCAGACGCCGAAATCGCTGGCAGCCTTTGCGAACCTCAAGAAGATCTGCGAGGAGCACCTGCGAGGACGGTACCGGATAGAGGTGATCGACCTCGTCGAGCACCCGCAGCTCGCGAAGGGGGACCAGATCCTCGCCGTCCCCACGCTGGTCCGCCAGCTCCCCCCGCCCCTGCGCAAGATCATCGGGGACCTCTCGAACACGGAGAGGGTGCTGGTCGGCCTTGATATCAAGCCGGATCAATGAGGAGGAAGAAAAAAAAGTGAATGAAAAGGAGGATCTGGAGAGCCTGGCGCCGTCGTCGGCAGAGCGCTTCGCGCAGGAAGCGGATGACAATAGGAAGCCACAATATATCCTGCGCCTCTATATCGCCGGTATGACACCGCGATCACGGTCGGCCATCGAGAATATCAGGCAGATCTGTGATGAATACTGCCGGGGCGGATACGACCTTGAGGTGATCGATATCTACCAGCAGCCCGAGCGGGCCCGGGAGGCCCAGGTCATCGCAGCCCCCACCCTGATCAAAAAGTTACCCCTCCCCCTCCGCAAGATGATCGGGGACATGTCCGACCAGGAGCGTGTCCTCGTTGGGCTTGATATCAGGTTAATGGAGTGACTCCCAGGAAGAATCCCTGCATGGAAAAGGAAGAGATCTCCCCTGCGCGTGAGAAAGAGCTCCTATCGACTATCGAGGAGCTCTCTTCCCGGCTCCACGACGCCGAGGAACTCCTGGGGGCGATCCGCCGGGGTGAGGTGGATGCGTTCCTTGTCTCTACCGATGAGGGGGAGAAGGTCTACACGCTGGAGAACGCGGACCGTGCCTACCGGCAGATCATCGAGCAGATGCGGGAAGGGTCGGCACTTCTCTCCGGGGAGGGGATGATCCTCTACTGCAATGCCAGCCTCGCCGGGATCCTGAAGACCCCGCTCGAGCAGCTCATCGGCCAGCCGATCGATCCCTATATCTCCCTCCAGGACCGCGAACGCCTGAAGCGGCGGTTGGGGGAGCGCAAGAGCGACGGCGAGATCGCGCTCCTCTCAAGGGAGGGGCGGGGGGTACCCGTCTATCTCTCCTTAAGCCCCCTGCAGATGGATGGGATGAAGGTCTTCTCTGCCGTCGTGACGGACCTGACAGACCAGAAGAAGGCCGATGAGGCGCTGCGTAGAGCCCACGATGAACTCGAGAGCAGGGTGGAGGAGCGGACCGCGCAGCTGGAGGCAGCCTGGGCCTCCGCCGAGGAGGAGCGTGAGCGGTATTACGACCTCTTCAATGCGGCCCTGGAGTGCTACCTGGTGACCGATGAAATGGGCTCTATCCTCGAGGCAAACGACGCAGCAGAGACCATTTTCGCCGCCCATGGTAAAGGGCT
>JAVVFN010000156.1:0-3393 GCA_032250645.1 Methanomicrobiaceae archaeon
GCGGTCCCTGTACGTCGACTATCGGACGCTGGAGAAGACCGGGAAGTCCGGCCTTGCCTTCGCCGACGAGCTCCTCAAGAACCCCGGGAAGGTGATGGGGGACGTCCAGGACGCGATCAGGCAGCACAACCTCATCTTCACCCGGGATGAGGAGGAGAAGGCGGCCGCGGTCAATGTGCGGTTCGCGAACCTCCCCCGTAAGATCGCGGTGCGGGATATCCGCGCCCACCACATCAATACCTTCGTCACGGTGGAGGGAATCCTGCGCAAGACCACCGAGGTGCGCCCGCGCCTGACCACCGCGGTCTTCCGCTGCCTCCAGTGCGGCACCCTCACCCCGCCCTACGCACAGGGCTACGGCAAGTTCCAGGATCCCTACCGCCCCTGCCGCCAGTGCGAGAAGCAGACCAAGATGGAGCTGGCGCCCCAGAAGTCCACCTTTGTCGATTCCCAGAAGCTCCGGATCCAGGAGTCGCCGGAAGGGCTGCGGGGCGGCGAGCAGCCCCAGACACTGGACATCGACATGACCGATGACCTCACCGGGCGGGTGGCGCCGGGCGACCGCGTGATCGTCAACGGGATCCTCCGGTCCCACCAGCGGACGAACTACGGGACCAAGAGCACGCTCTTTGACATCTACGTGGAGTGCAACTCGATCGAGGTGGCCGAGAAGGAGTTCGAGGAGGTCGCGATCGCCGAGGAGGACGAGGAGAGGATTCTGGCACTCTCCCGTGATGAGGACCTGTACTGGAAGATCTCGCACTCGATCGCCCCCACCATCTACGGGAACGAGGAGGTGAAGGAGGCGATCTCGCTGGTGCTCTTCGGCGGCATCGCGAAAGAGATGCCGGACGGCACGCACCTGCGGGGGGATATCCACATGCTCCTCGTCGGTGACCCGGGGATCGCAAAGAGCCAGATGCTCCGCTACGTGGTGAAACTCGCGCCCCGCGGGATCTACACGAGCGGCAAGTCCGCGACCTCCGCCGGGCTCACCGCCACCGCGGTCAAGGACGAGTTCGGCGACGGGCGGTGGACGCTGGAGGCAGGCGCACTGGTGCTCGCCGACATGGGGATCGCGGCGGTCGACGAGATGGACAAGATGCAGAAGGAGGATAGGAGCGCGCTCCACGAGGCGATGGAGCAGCAGTCCATCTCGGTGGCCAAGGCGGGGATCACCGCAACGCTCCGCTCACGGTGCGCCCTCCTCGGCGCGGCGAACCCCAAGCTGGGCCGGTTTGACGAGTTCGCCCCCATCGCCGACCAGATCAACATGCCGCCCTCACTCCTCTCCCGGTTCGACCTCGTCTTCGTGCTCACCGACCGGCCGAACCCGGCGCTCGACCGGGCCATCGGCGAGCATATCTTGAAAGCCCACAGCGTGGGCGAGCTGATCGTGCTCCATGGCAAGCACCCGGTCGACGGAGTGGACGACGCCTACATCAAGCGCGAGCTCGCCCCCGTCACCCCCGATATCGAGCCCGCACTCTTCCGCAAATACATCGCGTACTCGAAACGAAACTGCTTCCCCATCCTCTCCGAGGAGGCGAAGGAGGAACTGATCAAGTACTACCTTGACCTCCGGAGCCTCGCGGACTCAAACAAGCCTGTCCCGGTCACCGCACGGCAGCTGGAGGCCCTTGTCCGGCTCGCCGAGGCCCATGCCCGGGTCCGGCTCTCTTCGAAGATCGAGGTCGCGGATGCGCAGGCGGTCATCAAGATCGTGGACGCCTGCCTCCGGCAGGTGGCCTACGATGCGAAGACCGGGACGTTTGATATCGACAAGCTGGTCACCGGCATCCCCAAACAGCGAAAAGACCTCATCCGGGCGATCAAGGAGCTGATCAGGGAGCGCGGGGACGAGAGCGGGGCGGCGCACCTGGACCAGATCGTCGACGCCCTCGTCCAGCTGGGCCACGACCGTGACGATGTCAAGCGGCGGATCGATGACATGAAGCGGTACGGGGAGATCCTTGAGCCGCGCCGGGGCCTGATCCGACTGCTCAACCCCTGATCCGAGCATTTCATCCCCTCTTCACCCCATCCTCTTCTATGCACAGTGACCAGGTACAGGCGGCCTTCGAGGCGGGGATCAAGCTCGGGGCTCTCTACCACCAGTGGGTCGGCACGCCCGTCTCCCCTGCCACCGCACACTCGGTCGAGGACGCCATCGAGCAGGCGGTGGCGCTCCAGCCCTTCGTGGAGGAGATCTCGGTCCGGCTGGAGAAGGGGCAGATGCAGCCGAATGTCTTCGGCTACAGCGAGCTGGCAGGGACGATGTTCTCGGTGGAGATCATGACCCGGGTGGGGAGTGCGGTCTGCCGGGCGAGCCTGGCCCGCGAGGAGACCTACCCGATGATGAAGATCCTCGAGTGCCGATGATCGACGGGATCCCGGTCACCGACGACCACATCCACCTCGACCCGGTGAACGGGCGGGGGATCGAGGCGGCCAAGGACTTCCGCCGCGCCGGGGGAACGCACCTCTTCCTGGTGACCAAGCCCTCGTGGTCGAGCGGCATCACGCCGGTCACGGGCGGGGAGTACCGGGAAGTCTATGCACGCACCCTCGCCATCGCAGAGGAGGTCCGGGCAGTGGATCTCTCGGTCTATGTGATCATGGGCGTCCACCCTGCCGAGATCACCCGTCTTGCCGGGCGGATGAGCCTTGCGGAGGCCGAGGCGGTGATGTGCCGCGGCCTTGCAATCGCCGCGGAGTTCGTGGAGGGCGGGGACGCGGTGGCGCTCAAGAGCGGGCGGCCCCATTACCCGGTGGAGGAGGAGGTCTGGGAGGCCTCGAACCGCATCCTCGCGTACGCGCTGGATCTCGCCCGCGATGCCGGGTGTGCGATCCAGCTCCATGCCGAGTCCGGCCCCTGCGCCGATATTCCCGACCTCGCCCGGAAGGCGGGGATCCCCCTCTTCCGGGTGGTGAAGCACTACGCATCCCCTGATACGCCGCTCACCCCCTCCATGATCGCGACCAGCGAGGCGATCCCGGAGATGGCCAGGGAAGGGAGATACTTCACCATGGAGAGCGACTACATGGACGAGTCCAGCCGGCCCGGCGCAGTGATCGGGCCGAAATCGGTCCCCCGGATCACGCGCAAGCTCCTCGAGTCCGGCACCCTCACAGCCGAGGACGCCGAGCGGATCCACCGCACCACCCCGGAGAAGGTCTACGGCGTGGAGATTGAGGTGTGAGAGGCGGGTTCAGGCACTTTTGGGAAATCCCTCTATGACGGGGGCTCCGCCCCCGGCCCCCGGGCAGGATACCTTCCCCCCGGGTTTCCCTCATGCAATAAATGAATCCTCAGGTCGTTCCCGTCCTTACGCTCGCTCCAGCATTCATCCTGCCGCGGGGAGGGTCCGGGAAGGGTGCAACCCCTCCCGG
>JAVVFN010000157.1:0-3384 GCA_032250645.1 Methanomicrobiaceae archaeon
AGGCCGGAAACGAAAGCGGCCATCAGTTCGCGCTCCGCCACGCTCCAGTCCGATTCGCCGCGCAGCACGATGTCATGGTATTCACACAAAGGCCAAACGCCGCGGCCAAAGCGCTTGAACACGTCGGCGAGGTGGGGTTGTTCGGGTATCCGAGGAAGATGAGCCGGGCCGCGTTTGCGGCATCGGACGGGATGGCGTCAAGGTCGGGGAGGAACTGGTTCTCTGCACGGAGCGGCATCTCAAAGACACTGCCCTCGGCAAAGAGCGTGGAGGTCCGGTATACCGGGTACCCGGGGTCGGGCACCAGCACGATCTCTCCAGGGTTCACGAATGCCTCAGGGATATGAGCGATCCCTTCCTTGGAGCCGATCAGGGCGAGCACCTCAGAGGAAGGAGAGAGAGATACTCCGAACCGATCATGGTACCAGCGGGCGACGGCCTCGCGGTACTCGGGCATCCCGGCATAGCTCGGGTAATGGTGTGTTGCAGGGTCCCGCGCGGCATTGCAGAGCGATTCAACGACATGGGGGGGCGTGGGAAGGTCCGGGTCTCCCACGCCGAAATCGATGACGTCAACGCCCTGTCGCACTTTCTCAGCCTTCATGGCGTCAATGCGCGCAAAAAGATACGGGGGGAGGTGATCAAGGCGTCTGGCATACATTCCATACCTTATTGGGGAGAGACCTCAAAATATCCACTGTCCCGCAATGGGGTGATCCGCCCCGGGGAAGGAAGGAGGCGCCTCATCGAATGGTGATGGAGAAATACCCGGCAATCCGGTATCAGCTGGACGGCATCCAGCAGTACATGGATCATGTTATCAGGGAAGAGCGGTTCCGGCTGTACCTGAACAACGAGCCTCTCGCAGTCCAGATCGCAAGCCCCGAGCAGCTGAAGGAGCTCGGGGCAGGGTTCGTCGTCACCGAAGGAATTGCAAAGGAGGTAAATTCTGTCTCGGTAACCGGGGATGAGATCTGGATCGAGGCAGAGATCGAGGATGAGGAACGGGAGATCGAATGGCGGACCTGCGGGGGAAGCGGGATCAGGAAGGTCCCCCAAATCGTCTCCTCTTCCCTCCAGATCGACCCCTCCGAAGTATTCCGGGTCACGGATAAGATCGAGTCAGAGACCTGGAGGATGACCGGCGGAGTCCACTGTTCGGTCCTCTTTTCCGACGGGGAACTGATCGCGAAGAGCTGCGATATCGGGAGGCATAACACGGTGGACAAGGTGGTGGGGCACGCAGTCCTCTCCGGCGTCGACCGGAGCCGCTGCTACATTGGCTGCACCGGGCGGCAGCCGGCAGGCATGGTATCAAAGAGTGCCAATGCGAAAATCCCGATCATCATATCCCGGGCAGCCTCTACCGACAGGGGGATCCTCACGGCCAGGGATGCAGGGGTGACACTCATCTGCTTCTCCCGCCAGAAGCGGTTCACCGTCTACACGCACCCCGAGAGGATAAAGGGTCTCGAGCAGTACACAGAGAAGGGAGAAGAGTGATGAATAACTACCATTCCGCGCTGGTCGTGCTCGGCTGCCCGCAGGTGCCGATCCAGACAAGTGCCGCGCTGTACCTCCTGCACGGCCTCAATGCCCAGAAGATCACGACCGTGGCAGCCGGCACAAAATCTGCACTGGCCCTCCTTGAGGTGGGCGACCCGGAACGCCACTACCTCGGGGAGAGCATGGATCTTGACCACTGCATCGGGCTGGTGGCAGACCATGCGATCGCATTTGACCTCTGCTTCGTCTTCGTGCACAATGATGCAGGGATCTCCTATACGGCCACCCTGGCCGCATTGCTTGATGCAGAGGTGTACGCGATCTTCTTTGGGGAGAAGGCGCAATCGCTCGCAGAACAGGCAGAGGGGATCGGGTGCCGGAGCATCGTCGCGCCGGGCAGCCACAACCCGCTCATCGCAAAAAGGAAGATCGACGAGGTGCTGAGATGGGATGCATAGAGGCGATGCACTACGAGATACTCCTCCAGTACTGCTCTTTTTCGGAGGCGTCGGAATATATCAAAAAGAACGCGGAAGAGTGCTACGTGGTCCCGCCCGGCTTCAAGATCTATGACCTCCATATCATCGGGGTCCCCCCGATCCTGCTCGGGATCAAGGAGGGGCATATCATCCTCCCCTATACAAAGCCCTGCCACGGCACATTTCTCCTCAAGATCCCGGGCGACGGCGAACTGGAATATCTCCGGAAGAAGGGAACGCGCATCCGCGGCTAGCCCTAGTCCACCACGCCGCGGTCAAAATGGCCGGACGTGATCCCTCCACCCGAGAGCGTCCGGGCGCGGGAGAGGAGGGATGAGAGCTCCCCTTTTTCCGGCATGGTAAGGGCGATCTGATAGATCCCGGTAATCTCCCGGGTATAGCGGGGGGATCGATACCGTGCATCGATGGCGATGCTCCCGATCCCCATGCCGGAGATCTCCGGCAGCCTGTCGATGAGGCAGAGGTCTTTTGCGTTGAAGATATGGGTGCGCCCTTCGGGATCGACCATGAGAGGAAACCGCTCTCCCTTCGTATCGCCGATCCCCCACCACTCCTCATCGCCGGGGAGATACCCCTCCGTGAGGGGGAGGTTGTCCTCGGTGACCATCAGTTCGGCCCGCCCCTGGACCACCAGTTCGAGATCCGGGCCGCAGTTCCCTAGCGAAGAGACCAGCCTGGCGATCTCGGCCCGGGAGAGCTCGGGGGAGAGTGCGAGGGAGGCCGCCCACTTCCCGTGGGCCCGGGCGGTCCACGAGTTGTAGACATTGAGCCCCGTCCCGCCATAGAGTGGGAGGGAGGGGCAGGCCCCCCGTGCGGCCCGGGCGGCCCCCGGGCCTTCCACCCCTGCTCCGTCGATCGTCCCGGAGATCTCAATCGGGAGTGCGAAGGCTGCCCGGTCAAGGAACTCCTGCCGGGTAATCCGCGGCCACTTCCATACAAGGGGGATATCCCCTGCGATCTTTCGGGCTTCCGAGAGAATCGAAAGGAGTGCAGTTCTCCACTCCTCCCCGGGCATTCCGGGGGAACACTGCGGCTCGAAGTACACGCGCCCGCACCCGCCTTCCACGGCGGCCCTCACTCCTTCAACGGTGCTGACATGGACCGAGAGCACCGGGATCCTCGGGGCCGGAGGGCGAGAGGGGGGACCTTTGAGAATGGCATTGAGCTTTTGCCCTGCCCTGGTGATCTCGATATCTCTCGGCCGGCAGGAGGCGGCAACCGCATCTCCAATCCGCTGCAGGAGATCCCGGCGGAGCTGGTTCAGGACCCCGGGCGGCGCGAAGAGCCCGCCCGGATAATCGATATGAATCTTTCTGACCGAGAACGGGGTGTTCCCGGTCCGGGAGAGCAGGGAGATGATCTCCCCCTCCTCCAGCGG
>JAVVFN010000158.1:0-3374 GCA_032250645.1 Methanomicrobiaceae archaeon
CTGCGCGGGAAGAATGTGCACGTGCCTGCGGAGGAGGTGCTGGAATGCCTGGTTCCCGCAGGCGAGCTGGATGAGGTGACCCTGGTGGAGATGGTCAAGCAGCCGGACATCAAGGCGGTGATCGACCTTCTCGCGACATGGAACTACCCCTATGCCCGTGTACTCACCCAGCACTTCAGCAGGTATGCAAAACGGCGAAACCTCGCCGTCCTCGAGTATGCGCTGGACAAGTACTACTATGAACACGCGCTGGACGCGATCAGTGGAAAGAACTACAACGATTTCCTCGTCCAGGACCTCCTCACCACCGAGATCGATGCGATCAACCTCAAGACGATCTTCCGCCTGATCAGGGACAAGATCGGTATCGAGGAAGGAAAAAACGCGATTATCTCGGGGGGGAAGGTCATGGATATCGATACACTGGAGGAACTTCTCGCTTCGCAGAAAACCCGGGAGGTGCTGGAATACCTGAAAGGGACGCCCTATCGCTTCCTCCCTGAGCATCACCCTGCGCTTACGGACGGGGTGAACGTCTCTATCCTGGAGAGGGAGCTTGACCATTTCCTGATAGAAAAGGGCACCCGCCTCTTCCGTGGAGACCCGCTCAGCATCGCGCTCGTGCTCGGGTATATCTGGGCGAAGGATACGGAAGTAAAGAACATCAGGATTATTGCGCGCGGCAAGAACGCGTTCCTGCCTGAAGAGGACCTTCTGGAGGATCTGGTGTATGTTTAGATTTGTGGTAGTCACTGACCCTGACACGGCATCGGGCTTTCGCCTTGCAGGGGTGGATGTGATCGAGGCGCCGAGCATCGAGGAAGCCAAAAAGATCATCCCAAACCTGCTGTATAAGGATGACACGGGAATTGTCGCGGTCAATGAGGAGTTTATGGCAGCGCTGGACCAGAAACTGATGGAGAAGATCGAGAAGACCTACCGCCCTGTGATCATCCCGATCCCGAGCGGGGGGAAAGGGAGCCGGGAGAGCTATCTGGAGGCGCTGCTGCGCCGGGCGATAGGGTACAATATCGTGGTGAGCTAGATGATCGAGGGGAAGATTTCAAGAATTTCGGGGCCCGTCGTACTGGCCGAGCAGATGAAAGGCTCAAAAATGTATGAAGTGGTGCAGGTAGGCGAGGAGAAATTGAACGGGGAGATCATCCGTCTTGACAGGGGCGAGGCAGTCATCCAGGTATACGAGGATACCACAGGTCTCTCCATCGGAGAAAAGGTGACCGCGAGCGGTTTCCCGCTCAGCGTGGAACTCGGGCCGGGCCTCCTCTCCTCGATCTATGACGGGGTCCAGCGGCCGCTCCCGGTGCTCGTGAAGCTGGCGGGGGACTTTATCTCACGCGGGATCTCAGTCCCTGCCCTGGACCGGCAAAAACGCTGGGATTTCGAGCCGGTCGTGCGGGAGGGAGACCACGTGACGGGAGGGGATGTCCTCGGGACGGTGAAGGAATACCATATCGAGCACCGCGTCCTCGTCCCTCCGGAGCGGTCCGGCACCATCCGTGAGATTCGGAAGGGGGCCTTCACGGTGGAGGAGGCGGTCGCCACCCTCGATGACGGGAGCGATCTGGGGCTCATGCACACCTGGCCGGTCCGCAGCAACCGTCCCTACCAGAAGAAGCTGGACCCGAGTCTCCCCCTGCTCACCGGCCAGAGGGTATTTGATTGCATGTTCCCGGTCACCAAGGGGGGGACTGCCATGATCCCCGGGGGCTTTGGGACTGGAAAGACCGTCTCGGAGCAGACCCTCGCAAAATGGGCAGACACGCAGATCGTGGTCTATATCGGGTGCGGCGAGCGGGGGAACGAGATGACCGATGTGCTCACCGAGTTCCCGGAGCTCGTGGACCCGAGGACCGGCCACCCCCTGATCAACCGGACGGTGCTCATCGCGAACACCTCGAACATGCCGGTCGCCGCAAGGGAGGCGTCGATCTATACGGGGATCACCATCGCCGAATATTTCCGTGATATGGGCTACGACGTGGCATTAATGGCAGACTCGACCTCCCGCTGGGGTGAAGCCCTCCGGGAGGTCTCCGGGCGGCTGGAGGAGATGCCGGGGGAGGAAGGATACCCGGCGTACCTGGCGTCCCGGCTGGCGGCCTTCTACGAGCGCGCCGGCCGTGTCAAGTGCCTCGGCTCCGATGACCGGACCGGATCGGTGACGATCGTGGGTGCCGTCTCCCCGCCGGGCGGCGACTTCTCCGAGCCGATCACCCAGAACACGCTCCGGATCACGGGGACATTCTGGGCCCTCGACACCAGCCTCGCCAACCGGCGGCATTTCCCTGCGATCAACTGGATCAAGAGCTATTCCCTGTACCTCGACACGGTGCGGGACTGGTATATCGAGGAGATCGCCGGGGACTGGAAGGAGCTGCGGGACCGGTCCATGTACCTCCTCCAGAAGGAGGTGGAGCTGCAGGAGATCGTCCAGCTGGTGGGCCCCGACGCGCTCCCGGAGAGCGAGAAAGCGATCCTCGAGGTAACCCGCATGCTGCGGGAGGACTTCCTCCAGCAGAGCGCCTATGACCCCGTGGACTCCTTCTGCCCGCTCACCAAGCAGTACCGGATGCTGAAAGTCATCCTCGTCTTCTACGATGCGGTGGTCACCGCGATGAACCGGGGGGTCGCGCTGAAGCAGATACTGGACCTTCCGGTCAAAAGCGAGATATCGCGGATGAAGGAACAGGAGGATATCAAGGCGATAGAGTCCCTCGAAGAGACAATACAATCGCAGATCAAAGCACTGGAGGAGGAGGCATGACCCCGCACACGCTCATGGCAAAGGAGTTCCGGACGGTCACTTACGTCTCAGGGCCGCTCATATTCGTGGAGAGACCAAAAGGGGTCTCTTTTGGAGAGATCGCGAGAATACGCCTCCCGGATGGGGAAGAGCGGACCGGTCAGGTGCTGGATATCTCGCGCGACCTTGCGATCGTGCAGGTCTACGAGGGGACCAGCGGGATCGACGACCTGAAGACAACCGTCCTTTTCACCGGCCTGCCGCCCAGGATCGATGTCTCGTACGATATGCTTGGCCGGATATTCACCGGAGTCGGCATCCCGCGCGACGGCGGCCCGCCCGTCATCCCTGAGGATACCGTCGATATCGGCGGCACTCCGATGAACCCCTATGCAAGGGACAAGCCGGAGGACTTCATCCTGGCCATCGTTCAGTTCCACGAGGACGGCAGTCACAGCGCTCACTACCTGCGGCAGCCCTTCAACCGGGAGCCGGACTTCGGCGTGACGAGCGTCAACTACGACTTCGCCGAGCTGCTGGCGCGAGCGGAGGAGCCCCGATGACGAGCCTGAGCTTGTCCGATGCCGAGCTCGAGAAGCTCCTTGGCGAG
>JAVVFN010000159.1:0-3370 GCA_032250645.1 Methanomicrobiaceae archaeon
GGTGGGGGGGGCACGGAACGACGGGGGACGCCTTGCAGAAGGGTCGATCATCGCCACCACCGATGCGGACTGCATCATCCCCCCGGGGTGGGTGGAGGAGATCGTTCGTACCTTCAGCCTTGATTCGCGGATCGTGCAGATCTACGGTCCTGTGGATCCTATCGAGCCCGGGATCCGGAACCGGATCTCCCTCGGGCTCGCGAACGGTTTTTCACGGATCGGCTATACGACCCGCGCATTCTATTTTACGCTCGGTTGCAACACAGCGTTTCGGAAAGATGCATTCCTACAGGCAGGGATGTACCGGTGCGTGGATGCGGGGGACGATATCGAGATCGCCCGGAGGATGCGCACGCTCGGGCGGGTGGTGAGAAACCCCCGGATGCGGGTCGGGTTCTCCATGCGCAGGTATGACCAGTTCGGGATGCTCAAATCCCTCTACGAATGGTTTTATATCGTCGCAAAGGGCGGCGAAGCGGATGAATACCGCTATATCAAGAAAGAATACAGGAAATAATTCTCCCGTCCGGAAAACCGCGCAACTATATGTGAGACGGCGCATATCTACCACGCATGGATGAAGCCGTCGACGCCGTCGGGATGGTTGCCCATATGATGGCGCTCTCTGCCAGGACCGCTCCCAAGGCGCGGGGCACCGATGCACTGGTCATCAGGGTGGTCAGGGATCGATCGCTCCTTGACCTTGCCGGAGAGATGAGACGTATGGGCGAGGCCCGCGAGATCGCATTTTTTACCCGTGATGCAGGGAACCTCGAGAAGAGCGATGCATGCCTGCTGGTAGGGCTGCGAACAGGAAGTGCTGTGAACCTGGACTGCGGAGGGTGCGGCCACCGCACCTGTGCCCAGATGCTCGAGGCTCAGAAGGAATTTTCCGCCACAGATCTCCCGTTCTCAGGGCCGAACTGCGCGGTGCGGGTGACGGACCTCGGCATTGCGCTTGGGTCGGCGGCCAAGACTGCTGGCCTCCACAATGTGGACAACAGGATCATGTATACGGTTGGTGTTGCCGCCCTGAAACTGGGCCTGATGGAAGACTGCACGACTGCGTACGGTATTCCCCTCAAGGCAGGCGGGAAGAGTATCTTCTTTGACCGGGGGTAGAGGCGTGCCGACGATGATGATACGGGGAGGGGATCTTGACCTCGTGGAGTACGAGTTCTCTCCCTTTGAACCAGGAACAAACCTCCATACCCTGGGATTTGAAAAGGACTACCTGCTTTCTCCCCGGCAGGGGAAGGTGGAGGTCATTGCGCCCGGGAGGATCCACCTCACGGTCCTCGACATGAACCGTTTCGCACCCAACCGTCCGGGCGGCGGCGGGGTGGGCTTTGCGCTCCAGGTCTACTGCTCTGCCGAGGTGGAGTGCACAGAATCCGTGGTGACCATTGACTACTCGCGTGAACCTATCATCCGCCATTTCGTGGAGGTCTTCCGGAAGGTCACCGGGTATAAGGGAGGGTTCTCCATCAGGGTCAGGGACCACCAGAAGAAACACGTGGGGCTCGGGTCCACCGGGTCGGTCCTGCTTGCCCTCGGGCACGCCATGAACACCGCGGTGGGAAGTCCTCTTAATTCCGAGCAGATCCGGCTCCTGATCGGGAACAACTACGTCGAGGAGACCGTGGACGGGCGGGTCACGCTCGGCTTTGAGACAGGAGTGGGACCCGCGGCCGCCACCTATGGAGGGATGGCCATCACGGGAGACCAGCTGACACTGGTCTACCACCACCCCTTTGCGAGGGAGGAGAATGTCTTCATCATCATCCCGCCCACCGATATCTCCTCGGCAGGCGAGGATGAGTTCAATCTCCTGATGAACCGGGCCCGGAACCTCGACTACCAGGACCGGGAACTGAAAGCATATATGTTCCTGATGGATCTTATCCCTGCCCTGCACCGGGGAGATCTGACCCGGATCGGGGAGATCATCTGGGAGATCGAGTTCCGGGGCTCAAAGCGGGCAGAGGTGGAGCACCACAGCTTTGAGATCTACCATTACATGAGCAGGCTGCGGGAAGCCGGACTTGAATTTGTGGGAATGAGCTCAGTCGGCCCGTCCATCGCCGTGGTCACCCGGCGGAGCGAGGACGATCTGCGTGCCATCCTCGATCCACTCGGGCTCGAGATCGCCATCACCACCCGGGTGGACAACGAAGGGATCAAGATCCATACACAGGACTGAAAAATCACCCCACCCGCTTTTCCAGCACGAAGATCCGAATCTCTCCGGCATCATGGACCGTGACCGGGCCGAGATTTGCCAGTTCGGTCTTCAGCCATTCCAGATCGACCGGGACGAAGGGGTCATCTTTATGCCGGGCATCAAACCCGGCCGGCGTGAACTCTGCGACGACCAGCCTCTCAAAGACCACCCGGAAGAGTTCAGCGATTGCAGGGGCACGCTTCTCGGGCGCGATATGGTGGACCGCACAGAAACAGATCCCGATATCGAATGCATCGTCGCAGTAAGTTAGATCGCTTGCATCCTCAAGTTCGAAGCTGATCTTCTCGGCAACACCCTGCTTCTCGGCCTCCGCTTCGACCCGCAACAGCGCTTCCCCTGAAGTATCGATCGAGGTCACGTAGCAGTCGTACTGCTCTGCGGCGATCCGGGCAAGGGGCCCTGCCCCCACGTCCAGGAGTTCCTTCTCCCTGGCCTTCGCGAGATCGAGCGCAAGGATCCGCTCCTCGATGAACAGTTCCCGCTCCATCATTCGTCCCTCAAGAGATCGCAGATTGCCCGGGCCGCCACCTTCGCCGCCCCCATCGCCCAGATGACAGTCGCCGCCCCGGTGGCGACGTCTCCCCCTGCATAGACGTGCGGGAGCGAGGTCTGCCCGTTTTCGTTTACCAGTACGTTCCCCCTTGACTCCACATCCAGGTCCGGGATGAGCCGGATGAGCAGGGGATTCGGGCCCTGGCCGATCGCCTCGACCACGATATCCACGTCGAGAGTATACTCGCTCCCCTTCACCGGGACCGGAGAGGGCCTCCCGCTGGCATCGATATCGCACATCTCCATCCTCACGCAGGAGATCCCGGTGACCGAGGATCCGCCCAGGATCCGCACCGGGTTTGCACACGGGATGATCTCCACGCCCTCCTCCTCTGCATTGATCACCTCTGCCCTCCTTGCCGGGATGTCCTCGATACGCCGCCGGTAGATGAGATAGGCACGCGCGCCGAGCCTCCTTGCCACCCGGGCGGCGTCCATGGCCACGTTGCCGGCGCCCACCACCGCCACCACCCGTGCCCCGGAACAGGCGCGGATCTTCGCCGCCATGTAGGTGTCGCGCTCGTCGATGAGGATGCGTTTGGCGGCCGGGAGGGCTTCGCCCACCTCTTCGAG
>JAVVFN010000015.1:0-13892 GCA_032250645.1 Methanomicrobiaceae archaeon
GGGGCGTGCATGCCGCACTCCTCCCTTCTCCATTGATGCACCGGTAGAGCCTCCTCCCCAGAGCATAAAGCCTGCCCCGTATTTTCTGGTCCCGGTACCGGCCCTTTCCGGTAAAGAGGTGCACCCAGAGGATCGCGTCCGCAAGGATGGAGAGCGCCTCCTCTGCATGTGCACGACTGCTCCCCGGGGGCACGAGGAGCTCGATATCAAAGGATTGGCGGCCGGGATACTCGAGCAGGCGCCTGTATCCTGCATAGGTGCCGGCGCCGAGGAAGAAGAGATAGGGGGCCATGGGGGTCACCATGTTCTCGTAGGTGATCGAATCGCGCCCTTTCCCGGCAGGGTGCCGGGGAACGGAGACATCGCCGTTCGAGATGAGGTGGGTATAGCGTACATCGGCAGTGATGGTGGTCCGGTAGGTGCACTTGGCGGTCATCTCGTCGATGCAGGGGACGAGCCGCTGGAAGCCCCACTGCTGGCACTGGGTGATCTGGGTGGGCGGGGCTCCCGGGGGGGTCTCGTCGTAGTACAGGCCTTCCAGGAGGTGGAAGGTGGGCCTGCAGACCGTACGGGTAGCGACTGTAAACCGGGTCTCTGGGGGGATGGGCTGGCTGAAACGGATGGTGAGGATCGAACGGTCCTGATCATAATGGAAATCGATTCCCCTTTCCGGGGAGGATACCTCCAGGACATCAAGGTCCTTCGCGTTCAGGTCGAGCACCCGGAGGGGTGCCTCCCCCGAGATCGCATGAAGCACCGAACTCACACAGGTATGGTCATCGTACATCGAGAACTCAAGATCCATGTGCAGGACCCTGACGGGAGGCTCCCCGAAATCCTCCGGGCGGTATCTCCATAGCTGGCGGGCGTCCTCTCTCCCCATGAGTGGTAAGATAGGCGTGAAGGGCAATTATAGGGTGCGGGAGCTCTCTATGTCCTCCAGCAGGTCACCGATAAGCATGCTCATCGATTCCCTTTCCGTGGTATGGGTCTTTACGCCGGCCTCCTGGAACGCATACCCGGGTCCCTTCCCCGAGAGGTCCTCGCGGGTAACCACAGCATCGATCTTGCGTGAGAGAAGCATCTCTGCAACCTTGATCCCCTTCCCCTTCTCCACAGAGACAAAACGGTTCTCGACGGTGCTAATACTGGCCACGCGGCCGGTGGCAATGTCAATATCGATGAGCGCAAAGGAGGGGGCTTCCCCTAAATGGAGGCTGATGGATTCTCCGTCCTCCAGCACGGGCACCGCGTACCTGATCCGCCGTTTCCGGCTTGGTTCATAATGGATCAGCACGCGGTCCACATTGGGTACGATCTTTCGAATCCGGCTCTCGATCCTCTCGCTCACCTGGTGCGCCCGGGCGAGGTCGTCGAGGCGGACCTCCACATCAGCCTCCACGAAGATGTACCTTCCCGAATTCCTCCCGGTCACCCGCTTCACCCTGCTCACCACCGGGTCATCATGGATGATCCCCCAGATGATATCCCGCGTGCCCGCGTCGATCGAAGCATCGAGCAGCACCTTCATCGAATCCACGAGGATCCCCCATCCGGCATGGATGATGAAGAGGGAGACGATGACCGCTGCCACCCGGTCCAGGGGGAATCCCAGGTACTGGCCCGCAATCGCGAAGAAGACCACGAGGGAGGAGAGGACATCTGTCCGGTGCTGGGTTCCGTCGGCAACCAGGCTCGGGGAATTGAACTTTTTACCCACCCGGATCTGGTACTCGCCAAAGAGGAAGGGCACCGGGATGAGGGCCGCCACCACGGCCAGCACCCACCCCTCCACAGGGATACCCGTTTCCACTCCCCTGAGCGCGGTGGTCACGATCTCGTATGCGGTAAGAAAGATGAGAATGGAGATGATCGCGGAGACCAGGTTCTCCACCTTGTAGAGGCCGTAGGGGAATTCCGTGGACTTCTTCTGCGAGAGCCACTGCCCGACGATGAGCGCCACCGAGGAGAACACATCGACCATTGAATGGATGCCGTCCGCCCACAGGACGAGGCTCCCTGTGAGGAGAGATAGCCCGATCTTCACGGCAACGAGCGCGAGGTTGAGGAAAAAGGAGTACCAGGCAACCTGCCCGATCCGCTGCCCTGAACCCTGATCAGTCGAATCCATACTCCCGTAACCTATATCTCTTCTCTGCACCGAGCATTCAGCATGGCAGCTGTAATCCTGATAGAGCACACCGCGTTCGTGATCGGGATTGCTGCCACCATCTTCGGCTGGATTGGCGCGATCATCACCATATACGGCGGCCTCCTTGCTGCATCTCGTCTCTTCCTTCGGGAGGCGCTGCGACGTCCGTTGAGTTTCAGTGATATCAGGCTTGATTTTACCCACAAGATCGTCTTCGGCCTCGAATTCTTCATCGCCGCGGATATCCTGACCACGCTCGTCGCGCCGACCATCGATGAACTCATACTGCTCGGTGCCGTGGTCTTCATCAGGGCAGTGCTCGGGTACTTCCTGGAGAAAGAGGTGGAGGAGCTCAACGCCACCATCACCTGATCAGCGGCGGTCGACCAGCCGCTTCGGCCGTCCTTTCACCTGGTGGAGCTCAAGCCCCCCAGGTCCTGTGAAACGGAAGAGTATCTGGAGGTTGCCCTCAAGATACTCCTCCTCGAGGCCTTTCTTGTAGCGGAAGAATGATGAGAGGAACGACTCCTCCACGGTCTTCCGGCCGCACTCCTCCGTATCCTCGCACTCCACGCTCACGCGGAGTGTCGTCTCCCCCTCCTCCTCTCCGCCGTACACGAACGCCTCATACTCACCGGTGAGGTACTCCATGTTCTCCCTCTGGAATACCCCGCGTTCGATATCCACACGGTTCACGGGTGAATCGGCGATCCAGATCGTCTCTGCCTCCCGCTGGGGATTGAGTATCTTCATGTGGCTCCTCCCGCACTCGCACCGCTCACGGGTGAGCACCACCGAGGTATCGTCGGTATCATAGTTGATCAGGATGAAGCCTGCCTTCCCGCCCACGGGCAGGAGGGTGGAAAGAACGATCCGCCCGCATTCTCCGTCGGGCACGAACTCCTGGAGCGCCGGGTCGTAGAGGTCCATGTGCACAAGGTCCTCGGGCACGTGCAGCCCGGTCCGCAGTTGGCATTCCCCGCACATGGTGCCCTCGGTGCTCCCGTAGATATTGCAGGATTCAAGCCCCCAGACCTCGTCGAGGTAGGCGCGTGACTCCTCGGCAAAACTCTCGCCGCCGACCACCAGCCGCTCGATGCCGGTCTCCTCCGGACTGGCTCCTTCACCCTTCAGGCGCCGCGCAAGCCGGAGGAGCTTAAAGACGCTGCCCACGATCCCCGTGGGCCGGTAGCTCCTGATGATCCGGACGGGAAAGTTGCATTTCCCTTCAGGGATGATGGAAAAACCGATATTTCGTGCGGCCCAGGTCATGGTGTTCGCCCCCACGTTCATCCCGTAGCTCGCACAGACCACGACACGGTCGCCCGGGCCAAAACCCTGTGCGACGAATGCCCGTGCATACTTCTCCGCGTACCGCTCCCAGTCCTCCCAGGTCAGGAAGAAGGCCTTGGGGACACCACTCGTCCCGCTGGTCTCGTGGATGGTGAATACCTCCTCCGGGCGGACGCTGAGAAAGCCGAAATCCTCGGTTTCAGGGGGCTGGTTTTCGCGTATGACCTTCCCGGAGATGACGGGCAGGTGCAGGAGGTCCTCGTGTTCGCGGATCTCTGCAGGGTTGATGGAGTGTTTCTGGAACCACCGGTGGTAGAAGGGTGAGTGCTCCGCCGCATAGGCGATCGTGTAACGAACCCTCTCGTCGATGAGCGCATCGAGATCTTCGCGATCCATCCGCTCTATCTCAGGATTGAAAAAGGGCATCGGCGTTTCCCTACCGATGAATGTCCAGAAGAGGAGTTATGTATTCCGGTGGTTCAGTCGAAATAACTGCGGTTGATATCCGCCACCTGGGAAAACCCGCGTGACTCCCAGTATCCGCGGTAGCCGGAATCGCGGGAGAGCTCGATCTCTGTCACCCACCTGATCCACTTGTATCCCCACCGGTCCTCGGCGACCAGAATGAAGGGATACCCCCGTTCAGGGGGAAGGGTGACTCCATTCATGCGGTGGGCAAGGATGATCTCCCGCCCGCGGAGGTAGGAGAGAGGGAGGGACGTGGTATAGCCGTCATATGCATGGAAGATGACCGTGTCCGCATCCGGGAGCGGGGCTGCCGGCTCGAGCAGGTCGGTGACACGTACGCCCTCCCAGAAGACGGTCGCATCCCAGCCCTCCATGCAGTACAGGGTCACCACCTTTCCCACAACTGGAAACCCGCCAGTGACCTCTTCATAGGAATAGCTGAGGGGAGTTGTCACACGACCCGATACATTGAGCCTATACGACTCGATTTCAATGAATTGTGGCCCTTTAATCGAATTTTCCCGGAAATCCGTGACCGATGAGAGACGTTCTCCCTCATAGTCACGGATCTCAACCTTCCGGGCAGCCTCAAGCTCAGGAGAAGGTTCGCGGAGCAACCCTCCCAGGTCCAGCACCAGGAATAGAACGATAAGGGCGATCAGGATAACAAGGATGAGCCGGAGAGGAGACATTGCCCTCTCTTGTCAGTCGCCGGGACGTGTGCGGGAGACGTTCATCGGAGGAAGCCCGCCCCTCCCCTCTTCTATCGCCTCGAGAGCCTCTTTTGCCGCTTCCACCACCTCGCGGTCCTTGTCCTTGAGACACTCCTGGAGAGGGACGATGCTCCGCAGGTCCTTGATCTCGCCGAGGGTCACGATCGCGCCCATCCGCACCCTCCGGTCAGGATCGTGCAGGGCCTCGACCAGCTGGTCCACCGCCTTCTCATCCATGGTGATGAGGGCGTCGGTCGCCCAGAGCTGGACCCTGATCTTATCGTCCTTGAAGAGCTGGATGATGTGCTTTACCGCCCGGATATCCCCGATCTCGCCCAGCGCACGGATCGCCTCCTCCCGCACACGCCAGTCGGTGTCGCTCAGCGCGCCGATGAGAGGATAGACCGCCGCTGCGCCCATCTCCACCAGTTCCTGCTGCGCCCCCCTCCGGGTCTGACGGTCATTGCCCTCCCGGAGGTCTTCAATCAGTTCGTGTACCTGCTTCTGCCGGAGCGACCTCTTCTCCTCCTTCTTAAAAAAATCAAAAAAGCCCATCTTCAACCTCTGTTCAATTATTAGAATACTTTTTGCGGATATAATAACATTTACCACGTTGCAGGCAGATGCAATTCATTGGCCACCATGCAGGAAGGGGAAAGGGAAAGGGACCGGATCCTTGAGGAAAAGATCGCGATCTATCTTGAGAACCTCGGGAGCGATGACCCCGTCTTCCGGTGGGGCGCGGCTGCGGCACTCGGGAGGATGGGCGCAGGCGAGGCAGTACCTGCCCTTATCGAGGCGCTCGGTGACGAAGACTGGCGCGTGCGCAGGAATGCCGCATGGGCACTGGGGCAGATCGGGGATGTACAGGCACTCCCGTACCTCGCCCGGCTCTCGCGCGACCCGGTGGACGCAGTACAGGAGATGGCGGGGGAGGCGGTGCGGGCAATCCAGCAGGAGAGGGGGAGGGGAGAAGCAGCTATTTGAGCACACTCTGATAATACTGTATCAATCGGTGAATCCCATGCTTGAACTGATCATCGGCATCATCATCCTCGTCGTCCTTGTCGGCCTCGCAGGATGGTTTGTAAGCATTTACAACCGGTTCTACCGGCTGAAAAATTCAGGTGAGGCGACTCTCGGCCAGATCAGGGTTGCGATGAAGAAGAGGCTGGACATGATCGCCCAGCTCCTCGGGTCGGTCAAGAGCTATGCAGCCTTCGAGAAGGAGACGCTCGAGAAGGTCACTGCCATGCGGTCGGGCGTTGGTTCGGCGGGTCCGGGGGACCTTAACGAGATGGAGGCTGCCGCGCGGTCCATCCTCGGGCGCCTCTTTGCAGTGGTGGAGAATTACCCTGACCTCAAGACATCGACCACGGTGATGGAGCTGATGGGTTCGGTGCGCAGTGTCGAGGAGGAGATTGCCCGCCAGCGGTACACCTACAACAACATTGCACAGCAGCTCAATACCATGACCGAGACCATTCCCTCCAATATGGTTGCCGCGATCATCGGCATCTCCAGGATGGAGTACCTCAAGTTCGAGGAAGAGATCGAACGGCCCCCCGAGATCGCGTTCTAGGGAAGGTACAGGCAGTGAGCGAACTTCGACAGATCGGGCTTGTGATCGCGGTGACCGCCGTGATCGCCGTCATCGCCCTGCTGGCCACGACTCAGATCCCTGCGATCCTCGAGGGTGACCTGGTAGTTGACCGGTACGATGCGGTGCTCTTCGAGGACGGCACGCTCACCGAGCGGTACGTGTACGAGGTGAAGGCGCCAGGGGCCTACCGGATGCTCTTCCGGTACTGGGATGCCCCGGTCGTCCTGCAGGGGATGGAACTGGACCGGTCGCATCTCGAATTTGTCTCCATGCAGGTCCCGGACGGGACGGTCGGTTACGTGAAGGACCACCAGGGGACAGTCCACCTTGTGGGCAGCGGCTCTGCGGCCGATCAGGCCTATATCTCTCACAAAGCGTTCCAGAATGAAGCCGGCGCCTACCAGGCCTCCTCCTTCAGTGCGGGGACCTACACCATCGAATATACCTGGATCCTGCGGCCCCCGATTGAATATGACGACGAATACGCACACCTCAACCTCCAGCTGGCACGGGAACACGCCCCCTACCGGACCTTCACGCTCTCCCTCCGTTCGTCCTCCATCGTGGAGGTCTATCCCCATCCTCCGGTCTTTGAGGTGAGTCCCCAGGATTCCGGGGGATACCTGGTCACCGGCAGTGTCCCTGACCAGGGGCTCCTCGAGATCGAGCTCCTCGCCCGGCCCTCGCTCAGGGACGAGATCGACGGGTTTGACCGGTACGTGGAAGGCGTGAGGGAGGAGACAGAGACGGCGAACACCTTCTACACGCTCCCCTTCACCTTCGCCCGTATCCTCTGGCTGGCGGCGTTCATCGTCCCCATCGCGGTACCCGGTCTCCTCTACCTCCTCTACCGGCGCTTCGGGCAGGAGCGGGACTTCACGGTCCCCGAGTACTTAAGTTTCGTCCCGAACAGCGGGCTCAAGCCCTGGCAGGTGAACCTCCTCTTCAAGGGCGATGCAGTCGATTTCGACGAGAACGGGTTCTATGCAACATTACTCGACCTCCACCTGCAGGAGAAGATCCGCATTGAAGAGAAGTCCGAAGGAAACGGGGTGACCATCACCGTCCTTGACCCGGAGACGGCCGACCACTATGAACGGAGGGTGATCACTTTCCTCCAGAATGCAGGCGAGGAGGGCGTGGTGGATACCGGCCGGTTCGAATCGATGGCCACCCGTGCCCGGTCTTCCCGCGAGTCCGGCCTGACCATGATGCGCTTCCAGCAGACACTTGCTGCGCTCACCCGCGAGGTGGACCGGTCCATCGTGCGGAAGTACCTGGCCCCGGGGCGGGAACGGGTGCTCCCCCTCGCGTTTCTCGGGGCGATCCCCTGCGGTCTTGCCATCCTCCTGCTCGTGCTTGCCCCCGGAGCCGGATTTCTCCTGATACCCGCCGCATTCCTCTTCTTCATGGGAGTGGTGCAGGTGCTCATCGCAGGGGTATTTCCCACCACGCTCTTCGGGTCGTGGAAGGACGAGAGGTACCGGGAGAAACTGGAATGGGATGCATTCGGTGCCTTCCTATCGGACCTCGCGCTCATCCGCCAGTACGCGCCGGGGGACATCCGTATGTGGGGGGAGTGGCTGGTGTACGGGACTGCGCTCGGCCTCGGTGACCGGGTCGAGCGTGCCATGAAGGACCTCCATGTGGACTTCCACGAAGCGGGTATCCCGCTCTATTCACGGGTGCATGTGGTCTTTCTCCCCATCGTCGCCTATTCGCCGCCCTCAAGCGGGGGGAGTGGAGGATTTGGCGGAGGAGGCGGGTTTGGAGGGGGAGGTGGATTCGGCGGGGGCGGGGCCGGCGGACGCTGATCCCCCTCCCCCCTGCCGGTCCATCTCTTTTACGATCTCCACCAGGACCGAGAAGACCGCCGCTTCCAGGGGGTCGTCGAATGCATAGAACCCCTCGCTCGAGTGCTTCTTCGCCATCCCGGCAACCCTCTCCGCGTAGATCTGGTCGTCCTGCCGCATCGCCCGCCTGGCCTTCAGCCAGCGGTCCGCGGTGTTCTTCACGCCGAGGCGGATACTCTCAAAACTTCTTCCCATGATATCTCTCCTGAAACACCACGCGTTCCCTTCCCTCCGGGATTAAGACCGCGGGGGAAGGAGGGTGAAAGTGATTGGTCGAGGAATTGATATGGAACAAGAACGAGAACTATCCTAGCGGACACCTCCCATGAACGGCTATCAGGACTGTATCCTCCACGTGGATCTTTTTAGGGAGCGGCTGGAGAGACATCCGTATCCCGGGGAGTGGAAACGCCTCTTCATCGGGGGACGGGGGCTGGGCGTCGCCATCGTCTCGGGGATGGTAGACCCCCGTGCCGACCCCCTCGGCCCGGAGAACGTGCTCGTCTTTGCCGCCGGGCCGCTTACCGGGACGGGGATTCCGCTGGGATCACGGTACGATGTGGTCACGGTCTCTCCCCTGACCGGTACACTGACGAGTGCCAACAGCGGGGGGCAGTTCGGCACCGGGCTGAAACGGGCCGGGTATGACGCGGTGGTGATTACAGGGGTGTCTCCCCGCCCGGTATACCTCCTGATCGAGAACGGCAGGGCAGAACTCTGTGATGCGAAAGAGTACTGGGGGCTCGGGACCCGGGAGACGATCGCCGCACTCGGGAAAGATGGAGCAAAGGTCGCCTCCATCGGGCCGGCAGGCGAGCGCCTCTCCCGGATGGCGTGCATCATCAATGACCGCGGCAGGGCGGCGGGCCGTGGCGGGGTCGGCGCGGTCATGGGAAGGAAAATGCTCAAGGCCATCACGGTACAGGGAAGCGGGAAGATCACCCCTGCAGATCGGGGAGCATTTACCCGGGTCAGGGATGAGATCGGCGCCCGGCTGAAGGGTGCCGGATTGCATAAGGGCGGCCTGCACACCCACGGGACAGCCTCGCTCGTCAACCTCATCAATGAAAAGGGGCTCTTGCCTACCCGGAACCACCAGTACGGCTATTTTCCAGAAGCAGAAGCGGTCTCCGGCGAACAGCTGACCCGTACGATCCTCAAGAGCAGGTACGCATGCTACGCCTGCATGGTGGCCTGCGGGAGAATCACCGCCGCCGGTGGAGAGGAAGGTGGCGGCCCCGAGTACGAGACGATATGGGCATTCGGACCCCAGTGCGGGGTCAGCGACCTTGCGCTGATCGCCCGTTGCAACTACCTCTGCAACGACCTCGGGCTCGATACCATCTCCACCGGATCCACCATCGCGTGTGCGATGGAGATGGCAGAACACGGATACCTACCAGAGCTGCCCTCGCTCTCATTCGGGGACGGGGAAGCGGCACTTCGCCTCGTGCAGCTGATCGGGATGCGGGAGGGGATCGGGGATGGACTCGCCGAGGGGTCCCTCCGGTTTGCCACAGCACACGGGCATCCCGAACTCTCCATGAGTGTGAAGGGGCTGGAACTCCCTGCCTACGACCCGCGGGGCCTCGTGGGGATGGGGCTGAACTACGCCACCTCTGTGCGGGGAGGCTGCCACGTATACGGGAACATGACCTATCCGGAACTGTACGGGATCCCGGAACGCCTCGACCCCTGCGGGAGGGAGGGAAAGGTGGAATGGGTGAAGGAGATGCAGGACCTGGCCGCGGCCATCGACGCCTCCGGGATCTGCCTCTTCACCGAGCGGGCACTCTGGGCCGCAGAGTATGCAGCCATTGTGCAGGCGGTGACCGGGATGGCGATGGATGCGGAAGAATTCCTCCTGGTCGGGGAGAGGATCTGGAACCTGCAGAGGATATTCAACCTCGGCGCCGGTCTCTCGCGGGAGGACGATACGCTCCCCCGGAGGCTGCAGGAAGAGCCGCTCAATGCCGGTTGCGGCGAAGGACGGGTCTGGGAGCAGGGGACGCTTCTCTCCGATTACTTCGCGGTCCGGGGCTGGGATGAGCGGGGCGTCCCCACCAAGGAGAAGAGGCTCGCGCTCGGGATCGGGTCAGTTCTCCCGTTCCTCTCCCAGGAGTGAGATCATCCGTTCCGTGCGCTCAAGCAGGGGACGCGTTTCGTATTCAGGCCGCTCCCCTCCCAGCGCCGAGAAGATGGCGCGTACCGCATCACCCATCGAGGGGCTGTACCCGCCCTCCAGCACGAGGGCGAGGGGGAGGTCGACCGCATCGAGGATCAGACCGGTCAGTACCCCGAAGTCCCCGGGCGAAAGCAGCATGCTCCCCAGCAGGTCATCGTAGAGGCAGTCCATACCCGCAGAGATGAGTATTGCCTCCGGCTGGTAGGAGGCAACGAGCGGGCAGAAGAGATCGGAGAAGACTGCTGCATAGTCGGAGATGGTCGAACCCTGGCTGAGGGGCACGTTCAGCGAATATCCCTCGCCCGGGCCTCTCCCCCTCTCCCATGGATGACCGGTCCCGGGGAAGAACATCGCCTGGTGGACCGAGCAGTAGAGTACCCGGTCTGAGTGGTCGAACATGTACTGGGTGCCGTTCCCGTGGTGGACGTCCCAGTCGAGGATAGCCACTCTGTCCACCTCGTCCAACATGGCAGCAGCCGCGACGGCGATGTTGTTGATGAGGCAGAACCCCATCGCGTAGCCGGGCATTGCATGGTGTCCGGGAGGCCGCATGATGGAGAAGGCATGCTCTCCATCAAGGCTCCGCTCTGCGGCGGCGATCGCGCTCCCGGCAGCATACCGGGCAGCCCTGAAAGATCCTGACGTAATATAGGTGTCCGGATCGAGGTGACGGATTGTCCCCCTCGTGCACCCGAGAGAGGCGTTCTGCAGAAGCGAGAGGTAGGCGGGGAGGTGGACCTTCCGCAGGTCCTCCATCGACGCCTCCACCGCCTCGCGTCTCGGAACCGAATCAGGGATCCTGGAGAGTGCTGCCAGCCTCCGCCCTTCCTGCTCTGGGTGGTGCGGGTTGTCGTGGAGTGCGGAGACCTCTCCGGTAATGACCGAGCACTGCATCAGCTATCACGGGCTATAATCCGCAGAGGGAATGAAAGTAACGGTGGCAACCGGGATAGTATTAATAAGCATCACGTGATATCTGGGGCTTGAGGTGACGTGATTGAGAATACGTTCACTATTGGTTTTCGGTATTGTGGTGCTGGTGGCAGCGGTCCTTATCGCAGGATGTGCCCAGCCATCGCCAGAGCCGACACCCAGCCCGACACCGACCACAACACCGTCTCCGACCGCCACTCCCGCCCAGAAGAACCTCGTGGAGACAGCAGTCGATGCGGGGACCTTCACCACTCTGGTGGCAGCCGTGCAGGCAGCTGACCTTGCGGACACCCTGAGCGGGGAGGGGCCGTTCACGGTCTTTGCACCCACCGACGACGCATTTGACGCTCTTCCGGAAGGGACTATCGACGAACTGCTTGCAGAACCCGAGGGGCAGCTGAAGGAGATCCTCCTCTACCACGTAATATCGGGACGCCTGACGGCCGCTGATGTCGTGGACAGGACAGATCTCATGACACTGCTCGGGAAACGCCTCCGTATCGATACCACGGACGGAGTGATGGTGGACGGAGCAGAGGTAGTGACCACCGATATCGAGTGCAGCAATGGGGTCATCCATGTCATCGATGCGGTGATGATGCCAAAGCCGAACATCGTGGAGACGGCAGTCGCGGATGACCGGTTCGAGACCCTGGTCGCCGCAGTAATTGCGGCAGACCTTGCTGAGACGCTCAGCGACGAGACCGTGGACTTCACGGTATTTGCACCGACCGATGATGCATTCGACGCACTGCCGGAGGGGACCCTGGATGCCCTCCTGATGGAGCCTGGAGGGGAACTGACCGATATCCTGCTGTACCATGTGGTATCCGGGCGCCTGATGGCAAGCGACGTGGCAGCCGCAGATGCGCTCGAGACGCTGGAGGGTTCGATGCTCGATGTCACGGTGATGGGCGAGGACGTCGAGGTGGACGGTGCCACCGTGGTCATCGTCGACATCGAGTGCAGCAATGGGGTCATCCATGTCATTGACGCGGTGATGATGCCGCCGGAAGCCTGACCTCCCCTCTTTTTACCCGAGCATCCTCCTGAGCAGGGGGACCTTCACCGATACTGCTCCCGCCGGGCAGAGCTCATGGCAGCAGAAACAGCGGATACACTTCCCGTACTCTATTGACGGGTAAGAGCCGGGGATGAACCGTATCGCCCCCGGCGGACAGTCCTGTGCGCAGGTCCCGCAGCGGATGCAGGCATTCTGGTCGATGACCGGGCTTGCCGCAGCCAGCCTCTGGGCAAACGCATAGAGAAACGGGGGCACCCTGCCCGGGTTCATCCTGATCGAGGGGACAAAATCAGGAACCTTCACTTCCTCCAGGGGAGGGCCGAACCAGTCAACCTCCTCGAGGCTCGCCGGTCCCGTCCCTTCCTCCACTGCACCCCGGATGGTAGGGATGGAGAGCGGGTCGAACCCGACGACCGAAGAAGATGCCATATCAAGCGCCGGTGCGCTGGGACTTGCCATGAGGAGCCCGATCTTCCGGGGCTTCCCGTGCTGGGGACCAAGCCCCTCCATCCCCACCACGGCGTCCATGATGGAGAGCGAGGGAGGGAACGTGGCGTGCAGGTCCAGCAGGAGACGTGCGAAGGTGCTCATATCCCGCCCTGCATGGAGGTGGTATTCTGCCTTGGCGACCCCCGGGATGTAGCCGTACAGGAGCTTAACCGCACCGGTGTAGTGCATGAAGAGGTGGGTCTTAAGCTTGGAGACCCCGATGACGGTATCGACGTCGTTGAGGGCTCCGGTGACAGTGAACTTCCGGAATGTCCGTGCCGATTCAGAGACCACAGTCATGGTCGGGGAATCAAAATAGACCGGCTCTGCCCCAGTATCTTCACAGACCCCCAGCATACCGGTTCTCTTGAGGAGGGCACGGTAGGAGGACGGGGTGTTGCGTCCCCCGGGGGAGTCCCCCACAATTGCCGTCGCGCCCTTCTCCTGCACCAGCTCAACCACTGCCCGGACCACGGACGGGTGGGTGGTCACGGCAGACGACGGGTCCTTCGAGGCGAGCAGGTTTGGCTTGATGAGTACGCGGTCCCCGGGACGCACGCAACGCCCCATCCCGCCCAGAGGAAGAAGGCATGCATCCAGCGCCGTCCTCACCCCTGCCGGGTCATAATTCGTGCACCGTGCGACCGAGACCGAAACCTTCCCCGTTCTATTCACAGGAGAGATGTAGGACGATCGGCGGTTTCTCCCTTTCGCTTCTACGCCCTTTCCCGTTCAGGAAGCATAACACTAAATGCGAGAAACGGTGTTACTTTTAGTATGCCCGGGGAGGAGGAGACCCCAGAGGAACCGGAAGAGCAGAGGAGAGAGGCGGTCCCGGAGGAACCGGAGAAAGAGGAAACCGGGACCGTGGAGCAGGAAGAAGAGGAGGAAATACCCCCGGTCTTTCCAACGCAGTTCAACCAGATAAAAGAGATCATTGCACAGTTTGAGGAGAAGGGGGTCCGCACCAATGTCGCCATCGTGGCAGACCCCTTCGCGGGCCAGCATAACCTCGCACAGCAGATCCACCGTGAATACAAAGACAGGATGAGCTCTCTTCCCTTCTTCTCCGTGGTCACCACCAGGGATTTTCTCTCGAACTACTACCAGGCCGAGGATATGATCCTGGTCGAGCGGTGCCATTTCCTTGCTCTTCGAAAGATCGGTGGTTTCGCCATG
>JAVVFN010000160.1:0-3362 GCA_032250645.1 Methanomicrobiaceae archaeon
GGTGAGAGAGGTCAAGGTGGCACCGCCAGATCCAGGGCTGCTCCCGTTTGTGGAACCGGACGAGGGCCAGGGGCTGGGGATCGTGGATGATCACGCAGTCATGGTCGATATGGGTGTACTTGGAGAAGTTCTCCAGGGTCTGGAGGTAGATGCACTGCTTCATCGAGGTGAAGTGTATGTTGTCTCCTTGGAGGGCGTTGTGGAACTTCTTGGTGATGGTGAAGAAGTCGGCGCTGCCATGGAGAATCCGCCAGCCCATATCCACCCCGATCTCATTGATCAGGGGCATGAATGAGGTGAGCATCTCTGCCACCCCGCCGCCGTGGAAGGTGGCGTTGATGGCCAGGAGGTGCAGGCCGAAAAGGTCCCTTGCCTTCCGGTAGAGTTCGGTGACCTGCCTGTTTCCCACCACGTGGCGGTACTCTTCCAGGCTCCGGGTGACGTTGCAGATCGTCTGTCCAAAATTGCACGGTTCAATCATCTCTCTCCTCCAGAGTCTGCAGGCAGCGCATGAGAAGCTGGCGGACGGCCCCGGTCGAACCGACGCGGTACTCTGCCCACGAGGGGCCGAGGCCCACCTTGATGCTGTATACATCCTCGGGAAGAGCCCTGAAGAGGTGCTCGTCGGTCCGGTCGTCCCCGACTGCCATGATGAACTCCCAGTCCTGCCTGTTTACGAAACGGTGGGCGGCGGTCCCCTTGTTTACCCCCGAGGCGCGGACCTCCATCACCCTGTCCCCTTCAAGAATCTCGAAGGTGCCGTCCTCGAGGAGGGGCGCGATCTCGGTGCGGAGCTCATTTGCCCGCGCCTCCCCGAGGGAAGGGTCCGACCGCCGGTAATGCCATGAAAGAGAGAAGTCCTTCTCCTCGATAAATGATCCGGGTGTCCGGTCAACGAAGAGGTTCAGGATCTCCCTGATCCACGCTTTCCACCCGCTCTCCACCTGCATGTCCACCTCCCACTCCCCTCCCGGCTCCCGCACCCATGCCCCGTGCTCCGCGATGATGCCAAGCGCAAGGGACCCAAACCACCGATCGAGGGCCGCGTGGTCCCGGCCGCTGATCAATACCGGGGTGGTCTTTGGGTCGCGGGAGAAGGCCTCCAGCATCTTTAAAAGCTCGCCATCCGGGCGGGCGAGGGAGGGCGAGGATGCGAAGGAGACGAGCGTTCCGTCGTAGTCGAGCAGGAGGAGGCGGCTTTCCGCGTCCCTGAAATCTGCGAGCATGGAATCGGCGAGCTCTCCGGCCAGGAGGCGGGTGGTGAGTGCCTCGCGGAGGGCCCTGGTCTCCCTGAGCCGCTCGAGGAAGTCCCTTGCCCACCGTTTCACGGTATACCTCTGGAGCCGCTCCTGCATCAACTCGTTGCGCTATGCGATCTCCAGCTGGCTCATGGAAAGAGCCTGCTCCAGCCCCGCCATGTACCGGCCGGTGTCATGGGGGTTTACGATCACCGCCTCGGAGAGTTCCCCGGCCGCTCCTGCAAATTCGCTCAGGATCAGGGCCCCGTTGCCCCCTTCCTTGCAGGCGAGGTACTCCTTGGCCATCAGGTTCATCCCGTCCCGGAGCGGTGTGACCAGGGCCACGTCCGCCATCGAGTACAGTGCGACGAGGGTCGAGAAGGGGAGAAACTGGTTCATGTAGCGGACCGGGGTCCATTCGAGAGTCCCGAACTCGCCGTTGATCTGGCCCACCAGCCTGTCCACCCTCCTCTTCAGCTGCCGATAATGGCTGATACCGGTGCGGGAAGGGACCGCGACCACGATGAGGGTGGTCTCTCCCCGGTATTCCGGATGCTCTTTTAAGAACCAGTAAAACATCTCCAGTCGCTGGGGAATCCCCTTGGTGTAATCCATGCGGTCAAAGGAGAGGATGACCCGGCCCCTGCCAGTATCGCTCCTGATCCGCTCCCGTTCTGACTCCACCTCAGGGGAATGGACCGCGGTGCGGAACCGCTCATAATCGATCCCCATGGGGAAGGCGTCCACCCGGACCGGCCGGTCATGCAGCTTGATCACGGTATTCTCATGGTCCCGGCCGAGGATCCTGGCCACGCTCTTTAAGAAATGGTTGACGTACTCGAAGGTGTGGAATCCCACGAGGTCGGCACCGAGGAGCCCCTCCAGGATCTCGCGGCGGCAGAAGAGGAGCCTGAAGATCTCGTAGGAGGGGAACGGGATATGGAGGAAGAAGCCGATGGACGCGTCGGGGAGGCGTTCCCTGAGCATGCCGGGAAGGAGCATCAGGTGATAGTCGTGGATCCATATGGTATCTTCCTCAGCCGCGAACTCTGCCACCCTGTCGGCAAACTTCCGGTTTACCCTGACATAGTCCTCCCAGAACCGGGGGTCAAAGACCGTGTAATGGGTAAAGTAGTGGAAGAGAGGCCAGATGGTCCTGTTGGAAAACCCGTTATAGTAGCCCTCAAACTCCTTACGGGAGAGGAAGATAGGATAACAGTGCTCTTCCCGGAGACGGTCCTCTATCGCTCGTGCCTGCTCTCCGGTCTCTCCTTCCATGAGAATGCCCGGCCACCCGATCCATGCCCCCTGGTAGGATTGGTAGATCGAACCGAGGCCGATGGCCAGCCCCCCGATGCTCCGTTGGTACGAGTAGTCCCCATCCTCCCCAATCTCGACGGTGACCGGGAGGCGGTTGGAGACGATCAGGTTTCTCTGCAATGTCCTTCGCCATGGCATGCGCGAAGAACCTAATGAAGCTTTGGGCAGGTCCCCTGTCCGAAAAAGATAAAATCAGAAAAAAACGGGAGAGTTAGCCGAAGAGGGCGCCAAGACCGGCCATGCCGCTCTCTTCTTCCTCTTTCTTGTCCTCTTCCGTCTCCTCGGCTTCCTCTGCGGCTGCCGCCGGGGCGGCTGCAGGGGCGGCTGCGGGGGCGGCTGCGGCTGCCGGGGCTACGGCTGCCTTGCTGATTGCCTCTTCGATGTTTACGCCCTCAAGGGCTGCCACCAGCGCCTTTGCGCGTGCGTCGTCGGCTTCGATACCTGCCGCCTTCAGTACTTTCTTGACGGCGTCTTCGGTGATCTCGACCCCTGCCTTGTGCAGGAGGAGAGCTGCGTAAATGTACTCCATTTCTGTTCACCTCAATTTTTAAATTTACCCGAAGAGGGCGCCAAGACCGGCTACGCCGCTCTCTTCGTCCTCTTTCTCTTTGTCTTCCTTCTCTTCCTCTTCTGCCGCGGGGGCCTCCGCTTCGGGGGCGGGTGCCTGTGCGGCTGCTGCAGCGGCAGCAGATTTCAGCGCCTCGTCCATCTCGAATCCTTTTTCGGATGCTGCAATGGCGAGCGAGAGTGTCTCCCGGTATGCCCGGCTGACGATGAGGTCTGCGAGGTCCTTTGCGTAGATGC
>JAVVFN010000161.1:0-3341 GCA_032250645.1 Methanomicrobiaceae archaeon
GGTGAGCGCATCGCGGAGGTCTTTTGCCGCCCGGGAATAGAGCGTGAAGTTCACCGAGCCGAGGGTAAAGGCGACGATGGCGGCCACCCAGATCCAGGCCCCGGCAAAGGCCGCGATGGAGTCGGGCCGCGTGGAGAATCCGCCGGTGGAGACCGAGCAGAGGGCGTGGCAGAGGGCGTCGAAGGGCTCCATCCCGGCGAACAGGAGGAGGGCGAACGAGACCACCGTGATCGCGATGTAGACGGTGCCCAGGAGCTGGGCGGTGGAGGTCACCGATGGACGGGGCTTTTCGTCCCCCGCATGGACGGTGTAGAGCCGGATGGCGCTCGTCCCCGGGTGGATGAGGGGGAGGGAGAGGACGATAAGCACGATCCCGATCCCGCCGACCCACTGGAGCCAGCTCCGGGCAAAAAGGAAGACCGGGCCCACGTCGACCGGGGCCACCGAGAGGCCGGTGGTGGTGATCCCCGAGACCGCCTCGAAGTAGGCATCGATCGGCGCCATCCCGGTGGTCATCATGAACGGGACGGTAGAGACCAGAGAGGAGAGCGGGAAGATGATGGCGGCGATGACCACCGCGTCCTTCCAGTCGAGCTCGTAATGGGGGAGGAGGCGCTGCACCACGAACCCGAGTACCATCACCCCTGCACCCATCGCCCCGTACAGGAACGCGATCGAGGTCTCCCCGAAGACGAGGGCCACCAGCAGGGGGGCGACCATCACCCCGCCGATGCCGATCATGATCTGGGCCGTATACTTGGTGACCGCCGCAAAGTTCACCGGGGAGACAAGTTCGTACATCCTTTCGAGAGGATATGCGCGGGGGATGATTAAGGGTGCGATAAAAAAAGGGGGGGATCAGGCCGGGGCCGGCGGCAGGAGGTCATGCTCGGGGCTGAAACTGGCGAGCACCAGCAGGGAGTAGTAGCGGAAGAAGGTGGTGAAGGGAACCGAGATGATCAGGGCGACCGGGACGGCGATAATCAGGAAGGGGATGAGGAGCACCAGCAGGACCGCCCACCCGATCGCCAGGGCGGCGGTGAGGGCAATCCCGATGACCACGAAGGGGATGGCGATGACGGCCCACGCCAGAATGACGAGGATCAGCATCGCGATCCCGGCGACGATGGAGAGGATGAACTTGGCAACGATGTACAGGAACGACTGGAGGAGCTCTGCCGTGGTCAAGGCGTAGACCCGTCTCCAGCCCTCGAGTACCCCGCAGTCATCGCGGACCATCACCGGGACCACGAAGTCGATCGTGAAGAGCAGGATGATGCCAAGGAGGATGGCGATAACGATGACCACCGGAACAAAGATCAGGACCGCAAAGAAGTTCGAGGGTCCTCCGCCTGCAAAGAGGCCGATGGCGATGGCACCGATCGCGAGGATGACGATGGCTACCACCCCCACATCGAAGAGGAGGAGCCGCAGGCCCTTCCCGGTCCGCTCCCCGAATGTCCGGGAGAGGGAGATATTACTCGAGGAGAGGCAGTCGACGAAGACGAACTGGAAGACCGACGAGAGGTACATGAAGATGATCGCCACGATGGCAATGGCGATGATGAGGCCGAGGATGACAAAGGGCGCCGCGGGGAAGGCCTCTGTGGGGAAAGAGAAGGGCATCTCGCCCATCCCGAACGGCGGCTGGTCCGTCGAGTATACTGTTCCAGGGTTGAAGCCGCCCACGCCGCTGCCGACAAAGAAAGAGATAACAGCGAGCCTGAGCCAGACCCCGAGATTGAAGGGCCAGAGGAGCTCTTTTGTCCTCTGTATGGCAGGGTCCAGCGCACCGAACGCGAAATAGTCGCTCGACATGGGGGAAGAATAGGCAGAGCGTCGAGATATACCTTTTCACGGGAAATGCAACATCTTAATGTGAGCACATCGCCAATGGAGTAACAATGATCCCCCTCATGATCGACTTCTCCGGCAGGATCGTCACGATCGTGGGAGGAGGGACGGTGGGAGCCCGGAAGGCCTCGTATTTCCACCAGGATGCAGAGGTGCGGGTGGTGAGCAGGTCATTCTCGGAAGACCTGGCGGGCCTCTCGGTGGAACGGGTCTGCTGCGACCTTGACGGGATCTCTGATGCCGGGATCGACGGGCTCGTCGCAGGATCGTTCCTGGTCATCGCCGCCACCTCGGATTGGAAGCTGAACCGCCGGATCGCGGGGAGATGCAGGGAGCTCGGGATCCTCTGTAACCTTGCCACCGGGGAAGGGGGAGACGTCCTCCTCCCCTCGGTGGTCCGGGGGGAGCGGTATTCGGTCGCCATCTCCACCGCGGGCCAGAGCCCCGGGGTGCCAAGGTATGTCCGGGGCGTGCTCGAGCGCGAGCTCGGGGGGCTTGATGCGATGATCGCGATCCAGCAGGAGCTCCGCACCCTTCTCCGAGAGAAGGTGACGGGCCAGGAGGAGCGGCAGAGGCTATTGAGAGCCGTCCTCGAGGACCCGGAGGTCTGGGCGATGGCTGTCACCGATCCCGAAGGCGCCCGTGAGCTTGCCAAGAGGAGGTATGGACGGTGATCGTCCCGCTGGCGCTTGCCACCATCAGCCACCACGGGGCGGATATCGCACGGCTCGAGGCGGTCCGCTTTCCTGACGAGCCGGCGTTTCTCGAACGCGCTCGCGAGCGGTTCCACGGCGTCATCCTCCTCCAGACCTGCAACCGGGTGGAGGTGCTGGTGCAGGGCGAGGCCAGCGACCTTGCCGCATTCCTCGCCGAGCAGGGGAGGGACGGGTTCTGGATCATGGAGGGGAAGGAGGTGCTCCGCCACCTTCTCGAGCTCGCCTCGGGGCTCGACTCCATGATCGTCGGCGAGGACCAGATCCTGGGCCAGCTCCGGCAGGCGCTCACCACCACGCAGCAATGCGGGACCTGCAGCAAGATCCTCGAGCTCTGCATCAAAAAAGCAGTCCACGTCGGCTCCAGGGTTCGGCAGTGCACCGGGATCAACAGGGGGGCCCTCTCCATCGGCTCTGCCGCCGTCGAGCTCGCCGAGGAGATCCTGGGCGGGCTTGAAGACCGGCACATCCTGGTGGTCGGGTCGGGGGAGATCGGGAGCCTCGTGGCCCAGGCCCTTGCGGCAAAGAAGCTGACGGCGCTCTACGTGACCAACCGGACCTACGAGCGGGCGGCCCTGCTTGCGAATAAGATCGGAGGGCGGGCGGTCAATTTCCGGGACCTCTACCACTATATCACCCTCTCGGACGTGGTCATCTCCTGCACCGCCGCTCCCCACCCGGTCATCCATGAAGGACCGCTCCGGGAGGCGATGCAGGGCGTCCGCTGGCCCCTCGACACCCATCCCCGACCGCTCATCCTCGTCGATATCGCCC
>JAVVFN010000162.1:0-3314 GCA_032250645.1 Methanomicrobiaceae archaeon
GATGTTGTCGATGTGCAGGGTGGCAAGCCCCGGCGCTTTTTTTCGTATCCCGGTGAAGAGCTCCTCGATCGCGTCGGGACGCGGCAGGGGGAACTCGCCGCCGCCGGACTGATAGGCGAGGAGGTCGGGCTGCCTCCCGAGCCGGAAGTGGCGTGCCCCGTTCTGGTACAGCGCCGCCGCCTCTTCCCAGATCCCCTCCGGCTCCCGGTAGCGGGGGCTGCCGTAGAAGGGCTCGGTGCAGAAGGAGCAGCCGCCCGCCACCGAGCGGGCGCACCCGCGGGCAGTCTCCATCTCACACATCACGTGCGGGAATGAGGGGTGATGACGGATGACCCCGGCGCCGAGCACGCTCCACCGGTCGATCGCCGGGTAGGCGAGGCTTCCTTCCGGCTCTCCGCCGGAAAGATACGAGTCGAGCGCTGCCGCCATCTCGCCCTCGAGGAAGGCGTCGATGCCGGGGTCGGGCTCGCGCACCGCCCTCCTTCCCCCGCCAGGCGACCATCCAAAGCCGATGGGACCGCCGAGAAGGATCTCGGGCTCCCGTAATGAAGTGGCGACCTGCCGGATCTCGGTCCGGGTCGCGGGGGTCCCGCCGAGGTACTTGCCGGGGACGGTCATCCCGGCGATGATGACCACGATCCCTGCCTCCTTCATCCCCTGCAGGAGGGAAGGATCTGCCCGCAGCTGGTCGATGGTGCGGTAGCCCGCGCGATACCCGTGCTCCATGAGCACCCCGGCCACGTAGCGGACATACGGGGAAATATACGGCGGGACGCCGAGGCACGAGGGCTCGTCCACGTAGCCGTCCAGGATGACCGCGCTAGAGCTCATACCCGATGGTGCGGAGGAGGATGCGGGCCCATGCCAGTTTCTTCTGCTTGACCGGGCTTGCCGACGTATCGTCGAGGTCAAAGCCCGCAAACGAGATCGATGCCGCCCCCAGCGCATCAGCGGCGAATGCCGCCCGGTCCCCGTCCGAGAGCCCGCCGAAGTTGTACACACCGGGGAGGGGGGTGCTCTGGGTGGTGGCCACGAAGGGCCCGGTGAAGCGGCGCACCCACCGTTCGAGCAGGGGGATGTTGTCGCCGTGGGCATGGACCACGATCACCGTCCCCTCCCTGTTCATCTCCAGATACCGCCAGGTCACCCCGTCAAGGTCGGTGAAGATGGCATCGGGCCTGATGCCACGGTCAAAGAGGATGTTTGCGGCGCCGTCCGCCGCAAAGATGACCCCCTGTATCCGGAGGAGCTCCTCTTTGAGGCCCGGCGCCCTCCCGCAGACGGTCACGTGCTGCCCGGCGCACCGCTCTTTCAGCAGGGCGAGGTCGTCGCGGGGTGCGAGGTCCTGCAGGATCCGTGCGGCCCGTTCGTCCTCTCCCCGCGAAAAATGGAAGTCATCGAGGATCCGGGTATAATAGGACTCCCATTCCTCAAATCTCATCGCTTTCTTCGTCCTTCACGCCCACGATATTCAGGAATTTTTTGATGATCGGGTCGATGACAAGGTCGAGGAGCTCGTCCTTGTTCTTGACCATCCCGAAGAACTTGAGCGGGATCTTGGCGGCGCCCATGGTGGCATGTCCGCCCGCCTCCCCGATATCAGAGAAGGCCTCGTTCATCACGTTGCCGATGTGGAGCCTGATGTCCTTGTTCCGGGCCGAGATGATGATGTCGTTGTCGCTGATCCCGTACACCACCGCGGTGTGCACGCCCTCGAGCCGTACAAGGAGGTCGGCGGCCTGCGGGATGGCATCCCGGTTGCGCACGTAGCCGACGTTGGAGAAGAGGTAGCCGCTCTTGAGCCTGCGGTTCAGCATCGCGCTGGAGAGGACGTCGAGCGTCTCCTGCGAGAGCGAGGGGGAGGTGATCTGGTCGAGGAGATTCTTGTCAGTGAGCGGGAGGAGGAAGGCGGCATAGTGGAGGTCCTGCGGGGTGGTGTTCCGCTTGAAGTCCATGGTATCGGTCCTGATGCCGTAGAGGAGGGCGGTGGCCACCTTCTTGTCCACCGGAATGTCGAGCTCGCGGAGGTACTGGGTGAGGATGCTTGCCGTCGCCCCCACCCCCGGCCGGACGTCCACGAACTCGGCGCTCGGCACGGTCTCGCCGTTCCGGTGGTGGTCGAGGATGATGTCCAGCTTCCGGTCCTTCTCAAGGCCGTTGTTCACCCCCGGGACCGAGGTATCCACGAGGGCGAGGTGATTGACGTCGGCAAGGGCATCGGGGGAGAGGCGCTCCATCTTGATGTCGAGGAGGTTGACGAATGCCTGGTTCTCCTGGTGGCCGATATTCCCGTCGTAGAAGATCCGGCACTGGAGGAGGCCGTCCGTCGCGTACCTCCCGATGGCGCAGAGGGCCATGGCGCTCGAGATGGCGTCCGGGTCAGGATTGGTGTGGGTGACGATCCCCAGCGTCCCCTCCATCTCCCCGAGGAGTGAAAGAAGCCGGTGGGCAAGGCGGCTCGAGTACATGCGGCGGACCTGCTGCACGGCGGTCTTGGCGATGACCTCCTGCGGGTAGAGGACGATATCCGCATCGGCGGTCTCCAGCTGGCCGCGGCTCACCGGGTCGAGCGCACGGGCGATCACGTAGACCTGGGGCCATTTCTGCTTGATCTGCCGCACCGCAGCGAGGTTTCCGTCCTTGTCGCTCGAGAGGACGAACGCGATCTCAGGGGTTGGAAGGCCTTCGAGGAGACCGGGGTCGGCGAGGTTGCGGGTGAGCGCGTCGAACTTCTGGTCGAGGAGGTCGGCGACCCTTTTTTCGTCCCGGTCGACGATCCTGACCTGGTCGGTCTCCTTGGAGAGCTCCTCCACCACGTTGTAGCCGAGGCTGCCGCACCCGAAGATGAGATATTTGGTCCGCTGCGGCGGGTCTTTGGGATTTGCATCCGCCATAAGTACAGTGATCTGTACCCCCCCGGATTATAAAGGGCAGTGTTGGGGAATACGAAATGTTTATTTTGCTGGATATACCATTTTTTAAGGCCATTTTAGTGGGCCTGTAGCTTAGTCAGGAAGAGCGACGGACTCTTAATCCGTAGGCCAGGGGTTCAAATCCCTTCAGGCCCGTTATTCTTATCCGCCCAGCATACCACCTTCCTTCCATGAACCTCTCGCTCACCCGTCTCCAGTCCTACCTGCTCCTCCTCGTGATCGTGCTGGCGGCCGGCACCGCCGGGATGATGGCCGCCGAGGATCTCTCCCCCTTCGAGGCCTTCTACTTTATCGTGGTGACCATCGCCACGGTCGGCTACGGGGATATCTCGCCTGCCACCACCGCAGGAAGGGCTCTTGTCATCGTCCTCATCGTGGCCG
>JAVVFN010000163.1:0-3309 GCA_032250645.1 Methanomicrobiaceae archaeon
CACCGGTTCACCTTCCCTCCGCCGGGGAAGACTTCCGGGGAGGTCCATGACCGTTTCTGCCGGGAGCATGCAGGCAAACCGGTGGTGACGCTCGGGATCGGGCCTGATTTTGCCGTGCTGCGCTCGAGAGGCGTGCTCATGAACATCCCCTTGATGGTGCGGGAGCTCCGCGAGGAGATTACCGGCGGCGGGGTGAACGGGGGAGGGCACCTGGTGGTGGGGAGCATCAAGTTTGTGGAAGGGATGAGGGATGTGGTCATCCCGAGGCTGATCGAAAAGATCGGGGCATTTCCGGTGGAGAAACCGGCATAGCACCTCGAGAAGATCTATATAAATTTAGCTTTTCCGGTCATTGTTCTCGAATCCGGCATCATTATCTTTATCCGCGATATCAAACCGCCATCGCGGTCTGTTTGCGTGAGGATAAAACAGATACGCTTAAATATAATATGATCTGAACATCACAGTAGTTCCTGGAGGATAGGAATGTCTCGTGCGAATCGCTTTCGGGAAAAATACTCGGAAACTCAGGCTAAAATTGTTTTTTACCTACTTACTGGCCTGAGAAAGGGGAAACATTACTTCAAGTCCAAGTATATCGCCAAGGAACTGGGCCTCTCCCCCAAGGAGGTGGGGACGAACCTTGCGATACTCTCGGAGATCTGTGAGGAACTTGATATTGCACGGTGGAGCTACTCGAACAGCACGACCTGGCGGGTCACTCCAAGGGCGGTGTAGACAGCAGGTATCCGGCATGACCTCGCAAAGCGCAGGTCAGCCGGGGAGGAATTGTGGCGAAGTGGCAATGTCCACGGTGTGGCACGATCAAAACAGTGATCTGTCCAAGTTGCGGGTCAGAAAAGCAGCCCGGAGGCGTCTGCCCGAAATGCGGACAGAAGATCGTGACCACGGCATGTAAAAACTGTGGGTACGAGTTCAGCTGGTAAAAAAAAGGGCACTGACCAGATCCTTTTAGACCTCTTTTTGCGCAGGTAACCAAATGGTTATGTCACGCGAGCATCCACCCTCCAGCATGGAACAGGACGTGGTTGACTTCAGGACAGAGCTCGAGTTTGTCGCCAAGATCAATGAATTCAAGGACTGCCTTATGAGCCAGGACAAGACCGATCCGGAGGCGCTCTGGTTCAATATCGATGTTCCAAAAGGGCACGGCCTCCGTGCCGGTGACCACGTGCGGGTCATCGTGCGGAGGATCTAGAATCAGCTCATCCGTATCGTCTCTTCCGTGCCGGCGACCATCTCACCGGGTGCCTCCAGAGAGAGGCGGACCCCCTCTGCGTCCCTCACGCGGAGGATAAAGTACATCTCTTTTCCAGAGATCTGGACCCTCTTGACCTCCCGGGGTTCGGTACGGAGCTCCCCTCCGTCCACCACCTCGCCGGTCCTCGCATCCACGAGCACCCACTGGAGCAGGGCCGATCCCGGGTGGAGATCGGCGTCCATGGTGTAAATGACCTGCCACCGGGGATATGGCACGACGAAGATGCGGGATACGCCCCCTCCCCGCTCCTCGAGGTAGGCAAAAGTTGCCATCTCTTCCGGGTTCCAGAGAGGGTCAGATGCCCCGAAGACCTGCATGTTCTCCGGCATGTGGTGGACCGGGTAGGAGAAATAGTCGGTCGTGTAGGTGATCCGCACCGGGAGTTGCGCCTCCCCCGTTGAAGGGGTGGGCGTCGTCGTCCGGGGCTCTGCTGTTACCGGAAGGATGGTCGGGGAAGGGGTCGTGGCCGGGGCCGGGATAACGGCCGGGTACCGGAGGACGAGGGCGATGGCGACGACCACGGCGACCGCGACGATGAGGACGAGGAGATCGCGGGTATCCACAGGAAAGAGAATCTCCTGTACCGACCATTAAAGCATCCGTTTCTCCCGGTTGATTGCCGGTGAAAATATAATAAATAACTAATTTATACATTGAGACACAGATTCGCATGGAATAATGGAAGTTACCGAGATCAAGACCTGGATCATTTTTTACCTTCTCTCGTTTGTGGTGCTCCTCTGGGCGCTATTTCTCACGTTCCAGGGAAGCCTTCTCGGGATTGGGCTTACACTCGTAATCGTGGTCGTCGGTCTCAACTTTGCCCTCATCGTATCAGAGATCCGCAGATTTGCGAGGAGGCGTGATTTCATGGAGCGCATCTCCTCGACCGAATCGCCGTCAGAGTCGAGGTGAAGGGCCACCCCCCGCCTAGCTCTTTTCATATCGGTCAGAAATGCAATTCCCGTTAAAACGAATAGTATTAAATCCTAGAGATTTCACATTCACTTAATGTCCATCTGGAAGGAATGTGCACTCATCCTCTTCCTTATTTTCGCGATCATCGTGCCCGGATGCCTCACCTATTCATTCGGCGATACGGTATACGGGAACGATACACTCCGGGTCAGGGTCCACAATTCCGGCGATGCCCAGAGAGTTACGCTCCAGGTCACCATCTTTGATACCACCGATTTTGAGCAGAAGGAAGTCTACAAGAAAGCAGAATACTTCACGCTCGAAAAGGGCGAAAACGAGTATACGGTCCCCGTTCACCTTGAGCCCGGGAGCTACAAGGTCTACCTGTACATCATCGTGGACGACAAGCGTACCAACCTTGAGATCCGGGACCTCGAGGTGTAGACCGGATGCCACGTCCCGGGCTTGCGGCAGCCCTCGGCAGGGAGCCCGCGGAGGTCGTGTACCGGGACTGCTGCCTTTTCTCTCCCTTCACCTGTGAGTGGGAGGAGACCGCCATCGCCGTGGAAGGGGGAGTGGTGGTCGGGGTGGGGACCGGTTATCGAGGGCGGACCGAACGCGATCTTGCGGGTGCGCGGGTGGTCCCAGGCCTCATCGACTCGCACGTGCACATCGAGTCCTCCCTCCTTCCGCCGGCCGAATTCGGGCGGCTTGTCCTTTCGCACGGGACCACCACCGTCATCGCCGACCCCCACGAGATCGCCAATGTGGCCGGTGCAGAAGGGATCAGGTTCATGCTGGGCGAGCGGGAGAAGACCCCCCTCGACATCTTCTACATGCTCCCTTCCTCGGTCCCCGCCACCCCGGAGGACGTGGGGGGCGCGGTACTCACCGCGGGCGATCTTGCCTCCTTCCACGGAGAGGAGGGGGTGCTGGGGCTTGGAGAGGTGATGAACGTCCCCGGCGTGCTCTCCGGGGACCCGGAGGTCCAGAGGAAGCTGCGGCTCTTCTCCCTTGTCGACGGCCATGCACCCGGGCTCTCTGGGGAGAAACTCAATGCCTATATCCACGCCGGGGTGCAGAGCGACCACGAATCGACAGGGGCAGAG
>JAVVFN010000164.1:0-3293 GCA_032250645.1 Methanomicrobiaceae archaeon
GGAACAGGAGTTGAACACGGTGGATCGCCAGACGAACAACAGCCGCATGCGGCGCACAGACCCTTTTCTTTCACACCTGACGATGTTCCATTCTTCATCCGGGGCTGCCCTCAAAGGAGGCGCGAGGCGTATCGAGCAAGAGATGGTTGAGCAATGTTGAATGAACTGATTGAAAAAAGAAAGAAAATTCTTCAGAATTCAGAAGAACACAAAGATAAGCGGAACGAACTGAACGCGAAAGCAAGCACTTTTGCCCGCGAGCGGAACCAGCTGAACAACCAGACCCGGGAATTTGTCGAAGAAGCGCAGAAACACAAGGAGCAGCGGGACTCGATCAATGAACAGGTGCAGCAGCTGAAGGACGAGCGGAATCACCTCAATGATGAGGCAAATTCTCTCTTTGCGGAGATCGACGCCTTCAAGAAGGAACACGGCACCGTGAAGGAACGCAGCATCCGCGAACTGCAGAAACAGATCGAGTTCATGGAATTCCGGCAGCAGACCGAGGTCTTCAGCACGGACAAAGAAAGGGAGCTGATCGAGAAGATCAAGCACATGAAATCCTCGATCAAGGAGCAGGAAGCTGAGCTTGAACAGAACAAGGAGATGCGGACCAAGCTCCAGTCTGCCCGCGATTTGCGAAAGCAGGCCTCCGAGATCCATGCCCAGGTGACCGAGATGGCCGAGCTTGCACAGCAGCACCATGACCTCATGGTGGAGTGCTACCGCAAGGCCGATACATCACGAGATACTGCCGACGAAGCGCACAAGCAGTTCGTCGGCGCCCAGGAGGAGGCAGACGCCGAACATGCCCAGTTCATCGCATGCCAGAAAGAACTCCGCGACTACGACAAGGTGATAGGGGGGCTGCGGAAGAAGACCAAGAAGGCCAAGGTCACCAAGGAGCAGAAGGCAGTCCGGAAAGAGGCTGAACGGGTATTCCAGCTCTTCCGGAGCGGAGAGAAACTTACCACCGACGATATCCTGCTCCTGCAGAGAGCAAAACTGATATAATCTTCTTTTCTGGACGCACCGGGACAATTATTTATATTCGCCTGCAAGAGACTGGTATATAATGTCAGATATCCGGACGCTCATCCTCTGCGTGGACCGCGATGACGATATCGGCTTCAAGGGTGGGATCGACAGTCCGGTAGTGGGCAGGGACAACTGCATCAAGACCGCCCATACGCTCGGCCTGGCAGATCCGGAAGATTCTGACGTGAATGCGATTTTCGGGGCGATCAGGCTCTATGATACCCTCACAGAGAAGGGTGAGCATGTCGAGGTGGCAGTGCTCAGCGGGAACCACCATAATTTCCTTGAAGGAGACCGCAAGATCGCCGCCCAGGTCGAAAAGGTCGCAAAGGAGACCGGCGCCTCAGACTGCATCATGATGACGGATGGCGTGGAAGACGAGTATGTGCTCCCCATCATCCAGTCCTACCTCCCGGTGAGCAGCGTCCAGCGGATCATTGTCAAGCAGATCCCAAACCTCGAGGGTACCTATTATATCATCAAGAGACTCTTTGACGACCCCAGGTTTGCCCGGGGGGTGCTCGTGCCTATCGGCCTTGCGATGCTCCTGTACTCGGTTGCCTTCCTTCTCGGGTACCCGGAGGCCGCGATCATCGTGGTGGTGGGCGTGATCGGGATCTACCTCCTCTTCAAGGGGTTCGGCATCGACGAGATCTTCAGCTACCTCTTCGGGGCGCTCTATTCATCGTTTCAGGGCGGCAGGTTTACGTTTGTCTCATATATTTCTGCCCTCCTCCTTGGCATCGTCGCGGTCATCATGGGGCTGATGGGATTTTTGGAATGGTATACGGTGGATGCAGGTATCTTCTTCTATCTTATCTCGTTCGTGTACGGCTCGGTGATCTGGTTCACCGGAGCCGGGGTCGTCGCATCGCTGGGTAAGATAATCGATTCCTACCTCACCGAGAAGGGGGGGATGGGGAGGGTGGTGGTCATCCCGTTCTTCCTCATGACCATCGGTATGATCGCCTATGGAGTGAGCATCTATACCCTTTCCATCAACGGGAGCATCGATTTCCCGGTCTCTGAAGATAATGCGGTGCAGTTCGTCTTCCTCACCACCATCGCGGGCCTCTTCCTCGCGCTCGTGGGCGTGTATGTCCAGAGGGTCATCGCCCAGTGGTTTGCGTCCCGTAAAAAGACGGTGCAGAAAAAGGGATTCCGGTATTAGGCAGGGACCCGGAAGTAGCCGATCCCGTTCGGAAACTGGCTGGTAATGGTGAAACTCCGGGTCGTCTGCGGGGTGCGGATCACGATCTCAGGAAGGATCATCCCGAAGGTGTGCTCGGGGAACCAGTACGAGCCGTCCCCGTAATCGAATGACGCGTCATCGATCACCAGGATCGCATGGTCGAGGTCCACCGCCTGGAACTCGGCCCCCTCGTACAGGAGTATCTTCTGCAGTTTCTTTTTCAGGTCCGCCTTTCCGATCAGGAGGACGAGGAGGTCGATCCCTTCATCGATCTTGTACTGTACATCGATGGTCGCCTGTTCATTGCGCAGCTCGATCTTCACCTGCTGGACCGTGATATAGCTGAGCCTCCCGATCTCAGCGGCCGTCACCGGTCCGACCGAGAGGGTGCAGAGGAGTACCACCATCAGAAGTGGTGCATAGTTCATTGCAGTATACCTGCGAAAGTCCGGGATAAATCTTTTATGGTCCCTGCAATAGACGATTGTCCCTCTAAAATTCGTCAATTGCCATAGGCCCTTCTCTCCATACCGCCCGAGAGCAGACAGCGAATCGCCGGAAAAAGGGGATCCTGTTATTTTAATGAAAGGAGGATCTCGATGCTGGAGACATTGGTCCTGCCGCTGTCGGTATCAATGGTCTCGGTGGAGGTCATGATCTGCCGCTTGTCCACATTGTCAAGGAAACGGTTGAGCGCGATCTCTGCGGTATCTACCGCACGGGAAATTGCTTTTCCGCGGGCCTTGATGGCGACTTCATTTGCGCCATTGTTGAACTGTGTAACCACTGCGAGCACGTAATTCATCACTGGTTTGTTGCCTACGAACACTGTGTTGTCTTTTAACATTGGCTCTACCCTCCTCAGATGTACTGCTTCTTCGTGATCAGCTCTGCATTCAGCACTGATGCTCCCGCTGCACCACGAATGGTATTATGTCCCAGCGCTATAAAACGTAATCCCTTCCGCACCCGTCCGACCGATACAGTCATCCCCCTCCCACGGTTCCGGTCAAGCCGCGATTGAGGCCGGTTCAGCTCCTCAAAGAGCTCGATTGACTTTTCC
>JAVVFN010000165.1:0-3288 GCA_032250645.1 Methanomicrobiaceae archaeon
CTGATCACTGCCGTGACCCTCTCCCCCTCCCCTTCGACCGAACCGGTGAGCACAGGGGTATTCCCCTCCCAGCGGACCTGGATATCGATGCGAACGGGCCTCCTCGTCCCTCCGGGCCGCCTCATCACCGAGCGTGCCCGGTCCTCCTCGCTCCTGCTCCGGGTGAGGGAGAGGGTTGACCCGGGGGGGAGATGTCTTGGGAATGCCATCCTCACCACTCTCCCCTCCACAGAGAATGGCGGGCGGACCACCCACCCGGTCGCCTCCCCGGTATGCGCATCGATCCCCACCACCCCGTCCCCGGCGCGGGGGACCCGGGACCCCGTGAGCCGGACGGTGATGGTCTTATTGCGCAGGTCAGAAGAGAAGACCGTGCCGAGAGGGATCCCGCGGTTGTCCGGGCGGTCCGGGGAGATGACCGCGCTCCCCCTCTCTCCCATGCAGTACCCGCCGGTAAATTCCCGGTTGAAAGCGAGGAGGAGGGCATCCATCTCATCCCCTGATGCCGACCAGCGCCCTTCTGCCACCGCGTCTATCGCGTTCCGGTAGACGTCCACCACTACCGCCACGTACTCCGGCGATCGCATCCTCCCTTCGATCTTGAGGGCAGAAACTGGAAGCCCGAGGACCCGGGGGAGGTGTGGGTAGAGGGCGAGGTCCCGCGGGGAGAGGAGGAAATCCCCGCGTGTCGGCATGGTGCACACCTCCCGTGGTCGCCCGTATTCGTCCGTCTTCCCTGCGAGCAGGAGGTACGGTTTCCTGCAGGGCTGTGCACAGGTCCCCCGGTTGCCGCTCCTCCCCCCGAGCAGGGAGGAGAAGAGGCACTGGCCCGAGTACGAGTAGCAGAGTGCGCCGTGCAGGAAGATCTCGATCCCGCACCCGCTCCCCTTCAGGCTCTCTCCGACGGCCTCGATCTCGCGGGCGGAGAGTTCCCGGGCGAGGACCATGCGGGAGAAGCCCTCTTCGCAAACCCACGCGGCGTCCTCCATGGAGTGGAGGGTCATCTGGGTCGAGGCGTGGAGCGGAAGATCGGGCACCACCGTCCGGGCAAGGGCGGCAAGACCGGCGTCCTGGACCAGCACGCCGTCCGCACCCATCGCGTGGAGCCTGATCAGGAAGAGGAGCCCTTCCTCCATCTCGTCGTCCCTGATGAGGGTATTGACGGTGACGTACACCCGCACGCCCCGCCGGTGGCAGTAATCGATCGCCTCTTCCATCTCCTCGGGGGAGAAGTTGGGAGCGTGGCGGCGGGCCCCGAATCTTTGGCCCCCGAGGTACACCGCATCTGCTCCTGCTGCAACCGCAGCCTTCAGGGCATCCATCGAACCCGCAGGAGCAAGAAGCTCGGGGAGGCGAGACATTCTCCTATTGAATTCTCTCCTGCCGTCCTTTATACCATGGGATGGAACCACCAGGCGAGGATATATATACAACCTCAAACGAGAAATAAAGGTCAAAATCAAGGAGTTTTCGCTATGGATGTTTGGAAATGCAAGAAATGTGGATATATCTATGACTCGAGGGTCGGCGATGCGAAGGGCGGTGTCGCGAAGGGGACCCTCTATGAACAGGTGCCGGATTCGTGGCGGTGCCCCCGATGCGGCGCAGCAAAGTCCGAATTCGTGAAAGTGGAAACCTCGTAATAAGGGACCAGGGATATGTCTGTGCGAACGATCGCAGAGGGGATCTACTGGGTCGGGGCCATCGACTGGGGGAGAGAGGTCTTTGACGAGCTGATCCCGCTTCCGGACGGTACGACCTATAATGCCTACCTGGTCAGGGGGAGCGAAAAGACCGTACTGATCGATACCGTGGACCCGGAGAAGGAGGAGGAGCTGATCACCAACCTCATAAAACTGGGTATCGGCTCGATCGACTACGTGGTGGTCAACCACGCCGAACAGGACCATTCCGGGGCGCTCCCCATGATCCTTCACCTCTATCCGATGGCGACCGTGCTCGCCACCGAGAAGGGAAAAGACCTCGTGGTCAACCTGCTCGGGGTCCCGCCCGAGAACGTCCGGGTGATCAAGGACGGGGAGACCGTCTCCCTCGGCGACCGGACCCTCGAGTTCCTCATCACGCCCTGGGTTCACTGGCCTGACACCATGCTCACCTACCTCCGGGAGGAAGGCATCCTCTTCTCCTGCGACCTCTTCGGGACACACTACGCGACAAGCGAACTCTTCGTGACCGACGAGCGCATGGTGTACCAGGGGGCGAAACGGTACTACGCGGAGATCATGATGCCGTTTCGCAAGAGCATCCAGGGATACCTGGACCGGGTCAGTGCGCTCGGGCCGCGGATCATCGCCCCGAGCCATGGACCGATCTACGACCGGCCGGAGGTGATCCTGGAGAATTACCGGAACTGGGTCTCCGACGAGGTCAAAAACCTGGTGATCATCCCCTATGTCTCGATGCACGGGAGCACGTCGAAGATGGTCAATTACTTAACCCGCATCCTCGTGGACAGGGGGATCGAGGTGGTGCCGTTCGATCTCGGGAGGGCCGACATCGGGAAACTGGCGATGGCCCTTGTGGACGCCGCCACCATCATCATCGGGTCCCCGACCGTCCTCTTCGGCCCCCACCCGAAGGTGGTGTATACGGTATTCCTTGCCAACATGCTCAAGCCGAAGGCGCGCTGCGTGAGCATCATCGGCAGCTATGGATGGGGGGGAAAGACCGTGCAGACCATCAAGGATATGGCCGGGAATTTTCATGCAGAGTTCCTCGAGCCTGTATATATCAAAGGGCTTGCAGAAGAAGCCGACTACCGTGCCCTCGACCAGCTCGCCGAAGCGGTTCTGGAGAAGCACCGGGAGATGGGCGTGGCCAAACCGTAGTCCTGACCTGACCATGGAAGAGCCGAACCTCAAGGAGATCATTGCCTCCTCGCCCTATATCTTCACCATTGGCGTCGCAGGCGACAGCGGATCAGGAAAGACGACCTTCACCGATGCGGTCAGGGCGATCTTCGGGGAGGAGCTGGTCTCCACGATCACGCTGGACGACTACCACACGCTCGACCGGGAGGAGCGGAAGGTGCACGGGATCACCCCGCTCGCCCCCGAAGCAAACAACCTTGAACCCCTCACCCGCCACCTTACAAAACTGAAGGCCGGGGAGGAGATCGAGAAGCCCACCTATGACCATGACAACGGCACCTTCGGGCCGCCGGAACCCTTTGCCCCGACCAAGATCGTCATTCTCGAAGGCCTGCACACGCTCTTTACCCCGGCCCTCCGCTCCCTTCTCGATTTCACTCTCTTTGTCGATCCGGAT
>JAVVFN010000166.1:0-3260 GCA_032250645.1 Methanomicrobiaceae archaeon
CCTTCTCGGGCTTCACCCATGCCATCAGCTCCTCGCCGTACTTCTCGTCGGGCACCCCGATGACGTAGGCGTCCTCGATCTTCGGGTGGTGGTGGAGGAACTCCTCGATCTCGCGGGGATAGATGTTCTCTCCGCCCCTGATCACCATGTCCTTGAGCCGCCCCACCATATGGACATACCCCTCCTCGTCCATCACCCCGAGATCCCCGGTATGGTTCCACCCGTCCTGGTCGATGGTGGTATGGGTGGCGCTTGGATTATTGTAGTAGCACTTCATCACATTGTAGCCGCGGGCGCAGATCTCTCCCGGAAGGCCGCGGGGGACGATCTTCTGGGTCACCGGGTCGACGATCTTGATCTCCACGTGCGGGAAGACACGGCCCACCGTGGAGACCCTCCGCTCCAGCGGGTCATTGGTGGTGGTCATGGTGATCCCGGGCGAGGTCTCGGTCTGGCCGTAGACGATCACGATATCGGACATGTGCATCTTCACGTTCACCTGCCGCATCACCTCGATGGGGCAGGGAGAGCCTGCCATGATCCCGGTCCGCAGGGTGTCAAGGCGGAACGCGGCGAAGTCCGGGTGCCGGAGCTCGGCGATGAACATGGTGGGTACGCCGTGGACCGCGGTGCACCGCTCCTCCTGCAGGGTCCGTAGCACGGCCTCCGCATCAAAAGCCGGGCCCGGGAGGACCATGGTGGCGCCGTGGGTCACGGCGGCGAGGTTCGAGAGCACCATCCCGAAACAGTGGTAGAAGGGGACCGGGATGCAGAGGCGGTCGAGGGAGGTGAACTTCATCCCCTTCCCGATAAAGTAGCCGTTGTTCAGCACATTGTGGTGGGTCAGCACCACGCCCTTCGGAAACCCGGTGGTGCCGCTCGTGTACTGGATATTGATCGGATCGTCGAACGAGAGGGCTTCCTGCCTCTCGCGGAGCTCGTCCTGGCTGATATTGCACCCCTTCTCCAGGATCTCGTCCCACATGAACATCCCGTTGTAGGGGATATCCCCGATGAAGATGACATTGCGGAGAAACGGGAACTGGTCAGAATGGATCATCCCGGGCCGTGCCCCGATCGCCTCGGGGCATGCCTCGTAGAACATCCCCACGTAGTCCGAGGTCTTGAAACGTCCCTGCACAAGGAGGGTGTGGATCTCGGCCTGCTTGAGCACGTAGGAGAGCTCGTAGGTCCGGTATGCCGGGTTGATATTGACCATGATCGCACCGATCTTCGCGGTTGCGAACTGTACCAGCACCCATTCGGCATAGTTCATCGCCCAGATACCGACACGGAACCCCTTCTCCACCCCGATCGTCATCAGGCCCTTTGCGAGCTCCTCGACCCTCTCGCAAAATTCCCCATAGGTCCATCTGACATTCTGCTGGGGCGCTACCAGGGCTTCATTCTCAGGATTCTGTGCAACGATCGCATCCAGCATCTCGCCAAGAGTCATGCCGATAAGCGGCTCGTCCGATGTCCCGCTCGCGTAACTGACCTCAACCATCCCACTCAGGTTGATTTTCGGGGGTAATTAGGGATTTGATATGAGTGGAGAAGTGCATCACAATTATTAACATTCTGCAGGATGCACGGATATACTGCAAAAAGCACGGGGTCGTGGCCTAGTCAGGCATGGCGACGGGCTCCAGCGGTCTTTGCGTATGATGAACAATGGGTCTCCTGAAGTGGTGACGATCCGTTGGAGCGCTGATGCAAACGTGATCAGCTCACGCATGTCGGAGAGACCCGTCGATCGTGAGTTCAAATCTCACCGACCCCATCGTTTTTCCGCACTCTTTTTTTAGAGCCTGGCACATATTGTAGACAGACAGGAGCATGACATGTATCTGATTGGGGAAGCACTCTTAGGAGAGGGCGCAGAACTTGCGCATATCGATCTTTTGATCGGGGACAAGGAAGGGCCAGTGGGGATGGCATTTGCCAATGCAGCCTCGCAGCTCTCCGCCGGCCACACCCCGCTGCTCGCGGTGGTGCGCCCGAACCTGCTCACCAAACCCGCAACGCTTGTGATCCCGAAGGTGACGCTCAAGAAGTTCTCACAGGTGAACGAGATGTTCGGCCCGGTCCAGGCCGCGGTGGCAAAGGCGGTCGCCGACAGCCTCGAGGAGGGGCTGTTCGGCGATCTTGATATCGACGAGATCGTGATCCTTGCCAGCGCATTCGTCCACCCCGAAGCCGCGGACTACAACCGCATCTACCGGTACAACTACGGGGCCACCAAGCTCGCCATCCGGCGTGCATTCGCCAAGTTCCCCTCGAAGGAGACCCTGGTCTACGAGAAGGACCGCGCTGCGCATGGGGTGATGGGGTTCAAGGTCCCGCGTCTCTGGAACCCGCCCTATCTCCAGGTGGCGATCGACCTTGTGGAGATGGGACAGGTGGAGCGCGTGCTCCAGAGCCTCCCGAAGAATGACCACCTCATCATCGAGGCGGGGACCCCGCTCGTCAAGAGGTTCGGTCTTGACATCATCTCCACCATGCGGAGCATCCGCCCGGACTCCTTCATCATCGCGGACTTAAAGACGCTCGACACCGGGAACCTTGAGGCGAGGATGGCGGCCGACGCCTCAGCCGATGCGGTCGTGGTCTCCGGGCTTGCACCGGTCAACACCCTGGAAAAAGCCATCCTCGAGGCAAAGAAGACCGGGATCTACTCGGTTATTGATATGCTGAACGTCTCTTCCCCTGCCGCGGTGCTCAAAGAGCTCGCAAAGAGAGATGCGCTCCCCGATGTGGTGGAGCTCCACCGGGCCATCGATGCCGAGGGCGAGAAGCACCGGTGGGGAGATATCGCCGAGGTGCGGAAGGCCGCGGGCGAGAAGATCCTGGTCGCCGTCGCAGGCGGCATCAGGCAGGACATCGTGAAGGAGGCCATGAAGTCCGGTGCCGACATCCTGGTGGTCGGACGGGCGATCACTGCCAGCAAGAACGTCCAGAACGCGGCGGAAGGGTTCCTCGATGAGATGAACAGCGAGGAGATCGACCAGTTCCGCGTGATGACCGATTTTTAATCTGTCAGTATTCAATTATTTTTTTGAAAATACCTTTAATCTGAGCGATTTTTCTGAGATTAAAAACATTTATATAATCGAAATAGATTCGGATATTTAAAATTATCCCTCATGCTTCCTGCGCGCTTTGAATAGAATCCTTGTGCTCATCCATGAGATAATAGATATCTCCGATTGCCGATCCATCACCCATGAAGGGCAATATGAGAGTATCGGAATAATTGC
>JAVVFN010000167.1:0-3254 GCA_032250645.1 Methanomicrobiaceae archaeon
CCTCACCGTCGAGAACGGGATGATCGTGGCGGTGGACAATGGGTGCACCATCGGGAACGCGAAGTTCCTCGGCAAGAACCGCCTGAAGGCACCGATCCGCCGCACCGGGGATGGATGGCAGACGATCTCCCACGACGAGGCGGTGGAGGAGACCGTGGAGATGCTCCTTGAAGCAGACCGGCCGCTCCTCTATGGCTGGGCAGGCACTCACGGGGAGGCCCAGTGCGTCGGGGTGCACATGACCGAGCTCATCGGGGGGGTCATCGACAGCACCACCTCGGTCTGCCACGGCCCCTCCATCCTCGCCATCCAGGAGGTGGGCCACCCGGGCTGCACGCTCGGGCAGGTGAAGAACCGGGCCGACCTGATCATCTACTGGGGCTGCAACCCCATCGATGCGCATCCCCGCCATATGTCCCGGTACACGACCTACGCCGATGGCTACTTCCTCCCGGACGCGTTCCGCAACCGGAAGGTGATCGTGGTGGATGTGCGAAAGACGGAGAGCGCGAAGGTGGCCGACGAGTTCGTGCGGGTCAAGCCCGGCGGCGACTACGCGGTACTGAGCGCCCTCCGCGCCATCGTGCGGGGGAAGAAGGATATCATCCCCCCATCGGTGGCGGGCGTGCCGCGGTCGCAGCTCGAGCGGATCGCGAAGATGTGCAAGGAGGCGACGTTCGGGGCGGTCTTCTTTGGCCTGGGGGTATCCATGTCGCGGGGCAAGCAGAAGAATGTGCGCAATGCCATCGAGCTTGTGGATGAGCTCAACCGGCATACCAAGTTCACCATCACCCCGATGCGGGGGCACTGGAACGTCTACGGTTCGAACGAAGTCTTCACATGGATGACCGGGTACCCGTATGCCATCGATTTTGCCCGGGGGATCGCCTTCTACAACCCGGGCGAGACCTCGACCATCGATATCCTTGCCCGGAAGGAGTGTGATGCGGCCCTCATCGTGGCCAGCGACCCTGCGGCGCATTTTCCCCGGGAGTGTGTCCGGCACCTCGCAGAGATACCCACCGTACTCATGGACCCCTTCCCGTCCATGACCACCGCGGTCAGCAATATCCAGATCCCGGTGGCAGTCTCCGGGATTGACGTGGAAGGGACCGCCTACCGGATGGACGGGGTCCCTATCAGGTTAAGGAAGGTGAAGGAACCCACGCAGCCAAGCGATACGGAGATTCTCAAAAAGATGTACGTAAAGATGCAGGAGGTGCTCGAGCCATGACCGAGCTCCTGGTAAAAAATGCTCATGTCATCGATCCACTCAGCGGTATCTCTGGCGAGACCATGGATATCGCGGTGCGCGACGGGCGGATCGTGGAAAGCGTCGGACCCGGTGCCGAGGTTATCGATGCGAACGGTTACCTCACCCTCCCCGGCGGGATCGACTCGCACACCCATATCTGCGGGACCAAGGTGAACTTCGGGCGCTATATGAGCCCGGAGGACATGCGGGCCGGGAGGACCCCGCGGAGGGGAAGGATGCATGCGACCTCCGGCTACAGCGTCCCCACCACCTACGGCACCAGCTACCGGTACAGCGCCATGGGATACACCACCGTCCTCGAGGGGGCGATGGCGCCGCTCGAGGCCCGGCACACCCACGAGGAGTTTACCTATACGCCGCTCCAGGACACCATGGCGAATACCCTCTTTGATGGGAACTGGGCGGTGATGGAGGCGTTGGGCGAGAACGACGGCGAGCGCATCGCGGCGATCGTGGCATGGATGCTCAAGGCCGTGAAGGGGTTTGCGATCAAGCTCACCAACCCGGGCGGCACCGAGATGTGGGGGTGGGGAAAGAACGTGACCTGCATCCGGGACGTTATCCCCCACTTCGAGGTCACCCCGGCCGAGATCATCACCGGGCTCATCGACGCAAACGAGCTCCTCCGGCTCCCCCATTCGGTCCACCTCCACTGCAACAACCTGGGCAAGCCCGGGAACTACACCTGCACCCTCGGGACGTTCGACCTCGTCCCTGACCGGAACGAATCCCGGCAGACCCTCTATGCCACTCATGTCCAGTTCCACTCCTACGGCGGGAGTTCCTGGAAGGACTTCTCCTCCAAGAGCGAGGAGATCATGGCGTCGGTCAACGCCAAGCCCCAGATCGTGATCGACATGGGGCAGGTGATGTTCGGGAAGACGACCACGATGACCGCGGACGGCCCGATGGAGTTCAACCTCTACCGTCTCCACCACAACAAGTGGAGCAACCATGACGTGGAGCTCGAGACCGGCTCGGGGATCATCCCGGTGCTCTACCGGCGAAAAAACCTGGTCAACTCCATCATGTGGGCTATCGGGCTCGAGCTTGCACTCCTCGCAAAGAACCCGTGGCAGTGCCTCCTCTCGACAGATAACCCGAACGGTGCGCCGTTCGTGAAGTACCCGGATATCATCGCGCTCCTGATGAGCAGGAAGTACCGCGACGAGGAATTTGAGAAGGTGCACCCGACCACTGGTCACCGTGTCCCCCTGCCGGCCATCGACCGGGAGCTGACGTGGGATGAGGTGGCGATCATGACCCGGAGCGGGCAGGCGAAAGCGCTCGGGATTGCAGGGATCGGGAAAGGGCACCTTGCTCCCGGTGCAGAGGCGGATATCGCCATCTACCCGCTCCGGACAGATCGGATCGACCCGGCCGCAGAGTATGAAGAGGTGATCAGGGGCTTTTCACAGACAGAATACACCATCAAGCGCGGACGCGTGGTCTCCCGGCTCGGGACCTGCATCGTGGACGGATCAAACACCACCATCTGGTCCAAACCGTCGGTCCCCGAGGATCTCGACATGTCACGGGACCCCGGGTTCGTGAAGAACTTCGAGCGGTACTACACGGTGCGGATGAAGAACTATCCGGTGCAGGATCATTACTTCCACCGGAACCTTGCCATCGAGACGGAGGCTGACCTGTGAGGGTCGTCCTGGAACTGAAGAACCGGGAGAAGCCCTATCTCCCCATCGAGGCCGAGTCGATCGTACCCCGGAACTTCCTTGGTCCGGTAGAGGACCTCTCAGTCTACCGGGGGAACCGGGAGCTTGCCCTTGACCAGATCTTCGGGATCACGGTCGAGGGAGAGGCCTCCTCGGCCGATGAGGTGGAGGTGGTCCTCCGCGGGGTGTGCGGCCGGATCAAGAGGATCGGCGAGTACATGGACGCCGGCAGGATCGTGGTCGAGGGTGATATCGGGATGCACTGCGGGAACTTCATGAGCGGCGGGGAGATCGTCATCGAGGGG
>JAVVFN010000168.1:0-3242 GCA_032250645.1 Methanomicrobiaceae archaeon
GACCTCTCTGGCGGAGAGCAGCAGCGTGCCATCATTGCCCGGGCACTTGCCGGGGATCCGGAGGTACTGCTCCTTGATGAGCCGACGGCGCATATCGATGCCCCCACCGAAGCCCGGTTCTACGACATCCTGGACGAGCTGAAGCAGTTCCTGACCATCGTGCTCGTGAGCCATGATATCGGCGTCATCTCCGCACACGTAAACAAGGTCGCCTGCCTGAACCGGCGCATCTATACCCATGACAGCCGCGAGCTCACCGAGGACATGGTCCGTGCGGCTTATCACTGCCCGGTCGATCTCATCGCGCATGGCATCCCCCACCGCGTCTTCCGCGAGCACGAAGAGGAAGAGCCATGATACCCGGCCTGGAATATGCATTCTTCCAGAACGCGCTCCTCGCCGGTATCCTCGCGAGCATCGCCTGCGGGATCATCGGCAGCTACGTGGTGGTCAGGCGCATGGTATCCATGAGCGGGGGGATCTCCCACGCGGCCTTCGGAGGCATCGGCCTTGGTTACTATCTCGGGGTCGACCCGATCCTGGGAGCGCTCGGGTTCACGGTGGTCACCGCCCTCGCGATCGGAGTGTTGCAGATGAGGGCCCGGGAGCAGCTGGACACCCTTATCGGGGCCGTATGGGCTGCAGGCATGGCGATCGGGATCCTGCTCGTGTACCTCACCCCCGGGTTTGCCCCCGACCTCTTCAGCTACCTCTTTGGAAATATCCTCCTCGTCCCGAGGAGCTCGCTGTACCTGATGGCCGTCCTCGTCATCTTCATCATCATGTTCGTGGGTCTCTTCTACACCCCGCTCCTCGCAATCACGTTCGACGAGGAATATGCCGAGATCATGAACCTCCCCGTCGAGCGGCTCTCGCTCCTGCTCCTCACCCTCATCGCCTTCACGGTGGTGATGCTCATCCAGGTGGTGGGGATCATCCTGGTCATCGCACTCCTCACCCTGCCGGCCGCCATCAGCAGGATGTGCACCGCCCGGCTCGGGCCCATGATGCTCCTTGCCATCGGGCTCGGCGCACTCTTCTGCACTGGCGGCATCCTGCTCTCCTCGTTTCTTGATGTGCCCTCCGGTGCGACCATCATCCTCTTCGCCACCGCAGTCTATGCCTCCTTCCTCGTGGGCCGTTACCTGCGAACGTGGCAGCTCCCCGGAAAGAATCACTCTTAAATACTTCTGGAAGAACACTCTTCGGAAGATTCCGGTAGTGTGAAAAATCATGGATGCAATCGAAGAGGGATTCTTGGCCATCAGCCGCAAGATCGAGCTGCTGAAAGAGGAGAAGGAATCGTTTTCTGCAGAGATCAAAAAGAAGGACAGCCAGCTTCTCGAACGAATGGCAGAGCATGCAGCCCCCTTCATCTCCACCATCGGGCTTAACCTGCTCCAGCAGGGCAAGAAGGACGGCAAGGGGGAGATCTTTGATGCTGCGTATTTTACGGAGAAGATGTTCGTGCTCGGGAAGACCGACCCTGTCCCGTTCCGTCCCGATGATGTGGAGAAACCTGTCACCAGCCAGTACTGTGTCCTCTCGGAGAAAGGAACGTTTCTTGAACTCATGTATTCCGAAAATGACGTACTGATCGAAACCTACCTCAACCCGCTCTCTCCCGACGAGGTTCTCGATATCTATGGATACGATATCATGTATATGCTCTACCGGGCGCTTCACGACTATTCCGAGGAAGAAGAGGAGCTGGTGAAGGCACTGGGGCGCACCATCGAATACGTCTTTGAACTGGAAAAAAGGGAATAGTTATTTCCACCCGAACATGGGAAAGACCGGTTTTAAGAGATCCTCTTCCCCTCCCCCCAATGCGGAAAGCGGGGAGGAGTGCGTGTAGGTGTTCCCTTCTTCGTCCCTGTACTTGATCACGGCCTTGGCCTCGTTTATCATGTGAGCGAGCGTGTACTCGTACTCTGCACCAGGCTCGAGAGTTCCCACATCAAAACTGATATCGAGCGGCACAATGTCGACGTGTACCTGGTAGACGGACACCTCACCCTTGTTCTTCACCACCACCCCTTTCGCATCCTCCTTCAGGATAGTGTAGATCTCAGGGGTTCGGGCAAATTCGCGTCCGTATTTCTGCATCTTCAGGCCCAGGTACAGGGCAACGGTGATGATGATGGCAATCCCGGCATAAAAAGGGAGATTGATGATAAAGAGGACTGCTGCAACCACAATACCGCAGACGAGCACGATCTTCGGGGGTATAGCCATAGGTAATTCTTCGGTAGCGGAATGATATAAGGCTGTATGTTACGCGAAAATACCAGATCTGCAGAATACGGATCAGGATGTTAAAAAGGGAGGAAGATGGGCCCGATGCGATTCGAACGCACGACCTCCCGGTTATCAGCCGGGTGCACCACCAGCTATGCTACGGGCCCTGAAAATTACTCTTTACACTTCTTCCCGCATGGTCTTATAAGTTATGGATTGTCTCCCTGATCCGGGCGGAGATGGCCCGCAATCTCCGAAGAATGCCTCCCGCCGCCCCCGGCAACAGGGAGAATGATCTCGCCCCGAGGGACCTGCGCAAGACCGGAAACGCGCACATTAAAAAGGTCTGCTAATAATCTTTCCTGTAGTGGTATGACAACACGGTACATGCTTGGTAACGAGGCAATAGCGCATGCATGCCTCGAGGCAGCGGTCGATTTTGCGAGCGGGTATCCGGGAACCCCCTCTTCCGAGGTGATCGATACGCTGCGGGCCCAGAACGAGAGAAGATTCTATATCGAGTGGTCGGTTAACGAGAAGGTGGCATACGAGAATGCCCTTGCGGCAGCATGGTGCGGGCTGCGCAGTCTTGTGACCATGAAGCATGTCGGGCTGAACGTCGCAGCCGACCCGCTGATGACCAGCGCCTATACCGGGGTGACCGGCGGTTTCGTGGTGATGGCCGCCGACGACCCGTTCGCCCACAGTTCCCAGAACGAGCAGGACAGCCGGATTTATGCGCATTTTGCCCGGATCCCGTGCCTCGATCCGGCCTCACTCCAGGAAGCCCATGACATGATGATCGACGCATTCCCCCTCTCCGAGGAGTTCGGGCTTCCTGTCCTCTTCCGCCCCACCACGCGAATCTGCCATTCAAAAAGCGACGTGTCACTGGGAACGGCCGGGGAAGAGCACCGGAAGGGTGCATTTGTCAAAAATCCCCGGCAGTACGTGGTCATACCGGCACATACCCGTATCCTCCATAAAAAACTGAACGAAAA
>JAVVFN010000169.1:0-3219 GCA_032250645.1 Methanomicrobiaceae archaeon
GAAATCTGAACGGACGAAATCGGTGGCGGTTTCCGAGAGGAAGGTCAGGTTCTCGACATTCTTCCGGAGCAGGTATTCAGTCCATTTCTGCTGCGAGAGGTCGGAGATGGTGAGCACGATACGATCATCCGATGCCATACCGGCAGAGACCAGCAGGGCAGTGGGGTCATCGCCCCCGGTCAGGAGCTCCTCATCTGAGACTGAACCCTCGGCCCGCACCCGGGCGGCAAAAGAATGCCAGTCCATCGGGTCCTCCCAGAGCAGGCCTGTCACCTTCCCTGCCGAGGGGCTGAGCATCTGCTGAAAGGGCGCATTCGACTCCACGATCTTCCCTGTCTTGCTGTCGACGATGGAGATGCCTGAGCCCGAATTGTCGAAGATGCTCCGGTATTTTAACTCGTTGAACCTGAGTTCGGAGGCAAAGGAGGAGACCACCACCCCGACCCCCACGAACTCGAAGAACTGCATGGTGGTGGGGATGATCAGGATGGGCTCTTTTACGACAAAGATGCCCCCCATTCCGAAGAACGTGAGGGCGACGATGGTGGAGAGGACGACGCCCCGGCCCGGGTATAGGAAGATCGCAAAGATGAGAGGGAAGTAAAAGATGTTGGAGAGGATCATGACCTCTCCTGCGATCATGAACTCTATGATATCGGTAAGAAGGACCGTGAAGATGACAAGGCCGATAACAAAAAATTTTTGCAGCTCGCTGATTTTGAGCTTTTGCATCCAGATAGTGTTGATAATGGAAAATTAAAACCTTTGTGGAGTATAATTTGCGGATCCACGGGAATCTCCTATTATTAACACCGGAAAGGATATAATCGATTGATTCGTCCTTTTCCTATAGAAGTATGGTTGTTTCGACAAAAAGAGCAGCCGATACCCTTGGGGCTGACAGTATGGAGATCAGGCTGGAGGATATCCTGACCGAGGTCGCGAAGATCAACGACGATGCCTTCCGCATCGAAGTTTCCCGGCTGCTCGACGAGGTCCCTGAAGACGAAGAGAGAGCGCTGGTGGAGCGGGTCAATGAGATCTTCAACCTCACCTACCGGTACGTGATCCGGAATCTCGAAAAAGAGCTCACGAAAAATCCCGAGGCACTTTTCTGATAGGAATTTTCTCTATTCAAGGTTCTTCCGTGCATATCGGAATGCCAGGTTGAAGAGCTGGTGCACATCCTCAAACGAGGTGTTCCGTTTCTTGTGGAGGCTCATCCGGTCAAGGTGCTCCATAAGTTCCCGGGTAAATTCCGCATCCTCGATCTTTTGCAGTTCTCCCACGATCTGCGCGAAGGTCACACCCGTTTTGTCGCGTTCTGATGGCGGCATACTTTGATGATAAAAATGATTTGATAAATAATATATTTTTCTGAGAATTTTTTGGAATCGGCTCCACCATACGATCACAGGAGGTGCCTTCCCAGGAAATACATGCCGATGCAGATTACGCTGATCGATACTGCCATCGCCCGCATGTCCATGGAGGTGGTAAACTCCATCGAGAGGATCCTCTGAAAGAAACTGACGATCAGGACCGTGATGATGACCTTGATGATCTTTTCTTCAGGTCTTCGATAGATAGTTCCGAACGCGCCGCAGACGCGTGCGATATCAAGTTCAGAGAGGAAGAGTTCGTTTATCCCGAAACTTTTCTGATCTGACAAACACTGCAACAGGAAAATCCCCGGTTTATCCTGCCCAGAGGGGTAGAACCCCCCGTCAGAGGCAAGAAACATTTTCCAAGGGATATCTCCCAGGAGCCACAAGAATGATTAGGGGGTGGTGCCTATTGCATCTCTTAATCAGGTGACATGTGAATGGTTGAAAAACTCCCCATCACTCAGTACCGGAACCGGTTAGGTCCCAAGGAGATCGAGTGCGATAGCACCAGGAATCTCACCCCGCTCACCGAGATTATCGGGCAGGAGCGGGCTACGAAAGCGCTCCATTTCGGCCTCAATATCGATGAAAAGGGGTTCAACATCTTCGTCTCCGGTCTCCATGGGACCGGAAGAAAGTCGGCGGTGACCAAGTTCATCGACGAACTCGCAAAAACCAAGCCAAAAGGGAGTGACTGGGTCTATGTCAATGACTTCCAGAACCCCTACGAACCGGATGCCATCAGGCTTCCCTCAGGAATGGGGAAGGAGTTAAAGGGCGACATGGAGACCTTCATTACCGAGGCAAAGAGGTTCATCCCGAAGGTCTTTGAGAGCGAGGACTACATCAACCGTCGAGACGAGACCATCAAGGAGATCGAGGAGGAGAAGTCAAAGCTCTTCTCCCACATCAGCGAGGTCGCCCAGGAGAAAGGATTTATGATCCAGCCGGGCCCTTCCGGGCTCCTCACCATCCCGGTCAAGGATGATAAGCCGCTCGAGCAGGAGGAATTTCTCTCCCTTCCCAAGGAGGAGCAGGACGCATTCCAGAAGCGGAAGGAGGAGTTGATGTCCGAGCTGCGGAGCACCTTCCGCAAGCTCCGTGAGCTCGACCAGAAGGGGACCGAGGCGATCGAAGAGCTGAACCGCGAGGTGGCGTTGAATGCCACCGGGCACCGTGTGGCTGCGCTGGGGGACAAGTACGAGGAATACCCCGAGATCCTTGCCTATATCGAGGCGGTCCGGAAGGACATCGTGGAAAACCTTCCCCATTTCATGCCCCAGCAACAGCAGCAGGAACAGGAGAAGATGCCGCCCCAGTTCCAGTTCCAGAACATGCTGCTGCGGGAACTCTCCTTCCGGAAGTACGAGGTCAACGTGATCGTGGACAATGACGGCGTAGAGGGCGCACCGGTGGTCTTCGAGCAGAACCCGACCTACCAGAACCTCTTCGGGAAGATCGAAAAGGAGGTCCAGTATGGGGTGGTCACCACCGATTTCACCATGATCAGGCCAGGGGCTATCCACAAGGCAAACGGTGGATTTCTGGTCTTTCTTGCCGAAGACCTCTTCAGAAACCCCTACACCTGGGACGGGCTGAAGAACGCGCTCAAGAGCGGGGAGGTGATCATCGAGGAGCCGGGCGAGCGGCTGGGGTTCATCACCACCAAGGGCATCAGGCCCAGCCCCATCCCGCTCGATGTCAAGGTGGTAATCATCGGCACCCCGATGATCAACCATATCCTGTACACCCAGGACCCGGACTTCTCCGAGCTCTTCAAGGTCAAGGCCGAGTTTGACACCACCATGGACCGCGACGAGGAGAACATAAG
>JAVVFN010000016.1:0-13785 GCA_032250645.1 Methanomicrobiaceae archaeon
TCGGGTGCGTCGAATACATAGGTGACATCCGTGGTCGTGCCACTTCCCGGGAACCGCACAGCAAAGAGGCGCGGGTGTTGTCCCGGCGCTGCGGGTGTGGGAAGGAAGCCGGCGAAGAAGGCGTGGTGGACGAGATCAACGCCCGCAGTAGCCAGCTCTACGTGCATGGGGTCTCGGTCACCAAGGCGGACGGAACAGAGGTTCCCCGCCCGGTGGACCCCTCCAACGTGCAGGTGATCAAACTGAACTTAAAAGACAGTATGCGTGCGGAACGCCTCGGGGGGAGCGAATAATGTCTTCGCATCTCAAGAGGTTCACCGCACCCAATTCATGGCGGATCGGGAAGAAAGCGAATAAATTCATCACGAAGACCTCCCCCGGGCCCCATACCGATACGGCGATACCCGTTGCCGTCTGGCTGAGGGACCGCATGGGGATTGCGAGAACGAAAAAAGAGGTCAGGAAGATCCTCGGCGATCGTGCAGTGATCGTCAACGGACGGCCCTGCAGGGACCCGGCGATGGGACTGGGCGTCTTTGACATCATCTCCATCCCGAAGATGGGTGCGCATTACCGCATCCTGCTCGACAAAAAAGGAGATATCGTCTCCATCCCCATCTCGGAGGAATCTGCCAGGACACGCCTCTGCAAGATCCGTGACAAGACCGTGGTGAAAGGCGGAAAGGTCCAGCTGAACCTGCTCTACGGCGCAAATATCATCGCTGACGGTGACTACCGGCCACGGGACTCCGTCGTGGTCTCCCTCGAGGAGGCCAGCCGGTTCACCATCACCGACCACTTCCCCTACGCGGAAGGGAATATCGCCATGGTGATCGGGGGACGGCACTCCGGGAAGGTCGGCAAGATCATCGAGATCAGGAAGACCCCGGGAAGCGTCGCGAACCGCGTCGTGCTCGAGGATCTCGACACCAACGAGCAGTTCGACACCATCGAGGATTATATCTTCATGGTGGGCCGGTTGGAGCCGGTGGTCAGGGATTGGGGGATTGAAGGATGAACCCGATGCAGGATCTGCGGATCGAGAAGGTCGTCGTCCACATGGGCGTGGGCGAGAGCGGGGAGAAGCTGGTAAAGGCCGAGAATATTATCAAGGAGATCACCAGCCAGAAACCCATCCGCTCCATCGCAAAGAAGACCCAGCCGGCATTCGGCATCAGGAAGGGCGCCCCGATCGGCTGCCGTGTCACGCTCAGGGGCGATGCTGCGGAGCAGTTCATCGGGACTGCTCTTGACATCATTGAAAAGAGGCTGAGCCCCTTCCAGTTCGATCAGAACGGCACATTTTCGTTCGGCATCGAGGAGCACACCGATTTCCCGGGCCAGAGCTATGACCCGATGATCGGGATCTACGGGATGGACGTCAACGTGGTTCTGAGCCGCAGGGGGCTGCGGGTCGCACGGCGGAGTATCCAGCAGCAGAAGATACCCCTCAAGCAGAAAGTGGACAGGAATGCCGCAATCGCCTTCATGCATGAAAAGTACGGGATGGTGATTGAGTAATGGCGCAGGAACATAATCCGGAAGGCGCCCGGGAAGAGGTAAAGCGCCGGTTTGGCAGGGGTGCGCATGAGTGCCAGATGTGCGGGAGGAAACAGGGGCTCGTGCGCCGCTACCACATCAATCTCTGCCGCCAGTGCTTCCGGGAATGGGCAGCAAAGATCGGATTTAAAAAGATGGACTGAGGTGATGTGGAATGGCACGACTGAATCCAATTGCGGACGGAATGAGCGCGCTGCGAAATGCAGCAGATACGGGCAAAGATGAGTGCATCATCGAGCCTGCAGGAAAACTGCTCGGCGCCATGCTCGGCATCATGAAGGAGGAGGGCTATATCAGTGACTTCGAATTCATCGATGACGGTCGTGGCGGCCAGTTCCATGTCCACCTCAATGGCAGAATCAACCGGTGCGGGGCAATCACCCCCCGCTTCTCGGTGAAGGTGAACGAGATGGAGTTCTGGGAGACGCAGTACCTCCCGGCAAAGAACTTCGGCATCCTGCTCATCTCGACCTCCAGGGGCGTAATCTCTCACGAACATGCCCGGAAGGAAGGGATAGGCGGCGAACTGCTGGGATATGTCTACTGAGGAGAGACGAATGGTATACGAACGGACAGTCGTGATCCCGAAAGGGGTGACGGCGAAACTTGAAGGGTCCCGTTTTACGGCAGAGGGACCGAAGGGGACGCTCATGCGCGACCTCCGGTATCCCCAGATCTCGCTGGAGATCATCGGGAACGAGCTGGTCGTCTCCACCAAATCTGAGAGGAAGCGCATCGTGGCGATGTGCGGCACGCTCGCGGCCCACGCGAAGAACATGTGTACCGGCGTCACCGAGGGCTTTGAATACCGGATGAAGGTGGTATACAGCCACTTCCCGATCCAGATCAAGCAGGTGGGCAGCCGCCTCGAAATCGTCAATTTCCTTGGAGAGAAACAGTCCCGGAATGCACGGATCGATGAAGGCGTGAAGGTGAAGGTCGGAAACGACGAGATCAACGTCTCCGGCATCGACAAGGAGGCGGTGGGAACCACCGCCGCGAGGATCGAACATGCGACAAAGGTGCGCCACCGGGACAACCGGGTCTTCCAGGACGGCATCTACATCGTGGAGAAGGCGTGATGACCATGGCAGGTGAAACAGCAAGACTGATACGGGAGCGATCCCGGAGAAAGGCCCGGTTTGTCCGCCAGGGTGTCCATGCCAAAAAGAGGCTCGCAGAGAGCTGGCGACGTCCCCGCGGGCTGCACAACAAGCAGAGAAGGCATTACAAGGCGAAAGGAGCACATCCTTCTCCCGGATTCGGAGCACCGGCCGCCATTCGGGGATACCACCCGAGCGGCTTTAGGGATATACTGGTCCACAACCCCGGCGACCTCGAGGGACTTGACCCGCAGGTGCACGCGGTGCGGATCGGGGGCTCGGTAGGGAACCGAAAGAGAGCCCATATCCAGCAGAAAGCGCTCGAATATGGTCTCAAGATCTTAAACCCGAAAGAGATCGTGAGCCCGGAGCAGGAAGAGGAGGTGCTGGAAGATGAGTGATCTGAAGAACCAGCGGAGGATTGCTGCTGCGGTGCTGAGCTGCGGTGCAAACCGGATCTGGATCGACTCTGAAAGAATGGAGGACGTCCAGAACGCGATCTCACGAGACGACATCCGCGGTCTCGTTGAGGAAGGCGCCATCAGGGCGCGCCCCGTGGTAGGCGTAAGCCGTGGCAGGGCGCGGATCAAAGCAAAAAAGCGGTCCTATGGACATTGCAAGGGTTCCGGCCGCCGCAAGGGTGCGGCAGGCGCACGGGATCCCAGTAAACGCCAGTGGATCCGGAAGATCCGGGCCATCCGCCGGACACTCCGCGAGATGCGGGATGAGGGGACCCTCGATGCACACCATTACCGCATCATGTACAGAAGAGCTGCCGGCGGGCAGTTCCGGAGCGTGGCGCATGTGAAAGCGCAGGTCGAGACACAAGCAGGGAGGAAGCAGTAATGGCGACAGGTGCACGGTACTTTGTCCCCTTCCGGAGAAGGAGAGAGGGCAAGACCGATTATTACCGGAGGCTCAAGCTCCTCCTCTCTGACAAGCCCCGGATGGTGGTACGGAGGACAAACCGCCAGATCATCATCCAGCTGGTGACCGCAGAGCTGACCGGGGACCGCACGCATGTGGCGGCCTACTCCAGCGAGCTTGCCACCTTCGGGTGGAAGGGCTCGCTCGGGAATACCCCGGCTGCGTATCTCACGGGCATGCTCTTTGCCACCCGTGCCCAGGAGGCCGGGTATACCGGGGCGATCCTGGACATCGGGCTGGCACGGGCAAGCCCGGGTGCACGGGTCTTTGCCGCCCTCAAGGGAGCGGTGGACGCAGGGCTTGAGATCCCGCACGGCGCATCGGCCCTCCCAAGCGAGGAGCGGATCAGGGGAAGCCACATCGCGGCGTACGCCCCGGAGCGTGCAGGGGATATCGAGAAGAACATGGAAGAAGTTGCTGAGGCAATTCGATCGGGAGCGAAGATATCATGACAGTAGAACTGGATGAATGGACTCCTCTCACCGGTCTTGGCAGACGCGTCATGGCCGGGGAGATCTCCGGCATCGATGAGGTGCTGGAAGGAGGCCATCCAATTAAAGAATCCCAGATCGTGGACTATTTCCTTCCCGATCTTGAAGACGAGGTACTGGACATCAACATGGTCCAGCGTATGACCGACAGCGGCCGGCGGGTAAAATTCCGCTGCGTGGTGGTAGTCGGGAACCGGGACGGCTACATCGGGTTCGGACAGGCAAAGGACGCCCAGGTGGGCAATGCGATCAAGAAGGCAATCGACGATGCAAAGATGAACCTGATCCGGGTAAGGCGCGGCTGCGGCAGCTGGGAGTGCGGGTGCCAGGAAGCACACTCCATCCCGGTCGAGGTGAGCGGCAAGGCAGGATCGGTCCGCGTGACCCTCAAACCTGCCCCCCAGGGGATCGGGCTTGTCACCGGTGATATCGGGAAGAAAGTGCTCGAACTCGCGGGGATCAAGGATGTCTGGACGTTCTCGAGAGGAAAGACCCGGACCACCATCAACTTTGCCAAGGCCACCTTCAACGCGCTCAAGAGCACCAACATGGTGAGGACAGGAGGGTTGCGGTAATGTTCGTCGTGGTTCAGGTCCGCGGGGTGGTCAATACCAACCGCGAGATCAGGGACACGCTCAAGATGCTCCGCCTCCACCATATCAACCACTGTGTCCTTATTGCAGACACCCCGGCAAACCTCGGGATGATCCGCAAAGTAAAGGACTTCATTGCCTATGGCGAGGTCGATCCGGAGATCCTCTCGACCCTGCTCGTCACCCGCGGGCGCCTTGCGGGAAACGGGAAGCTCACTGACGAGTACGTCAAGGAACATTCCCATTTCGGCTCTATCGAGGAGTTCTCACGGGCCCTCTGTGCCGGTGAGGCCAAGCTCGGGGACGTCGAGGGGTTAAAGCCGGTGCTCCGGCTCCACCCGCCGCGGAAGGGACACCGGTCCATCAAGAGGACGTATCAGCAGGGCGGAGCGCTCGGCTACCACGGAAGGGAGATCAACAGTCTCCTCTACAGGATGAGGTGAAGAAGAAATGCCGGTAAACAAACGTTCCAAATATCGCGGATCCCGGACCTGCGGCGGTGGCACTCATAAGAACCGCCGTGGTGCGGGGAGCCGCGGCGGCAGGGGCAGGGCTGGCCAGCGCGACCACCGCATCGCCCACTACATCGTCCGCGATGATGTCCATAACGGGAAGCACGGGTTTAAGGTCCGGCGCCCAACCCCGACAGTCCGCATCGCAGATATCGGGCTCCTCGACCAGCTCGCAGAGAAGCTTGTCGAGGAGGGGGTTGCGACCCGTTCTGATGACACCGTCGTGATCGACGCAACTCAAATCGGTATCGATAAAATACTTGGAAGCGGACAGGTTACTCAGAAGATGCAGATAAGCGCGAAAGCGTTCTCCGAGAACGCGAAACGTAAAATCGAAGAGATGGGCGGTCAGGCGTTGATCGCCGAATAAAATTTTTTGAGGATTATTATGGGCGCAATGCTGGACCGACTGGAACCACTCCTTGCCGCAATGCCCGCAGTCCGGAGCCCGGAAGGGCATGTCCATTTCAAGAATAAACTGATATGGACGCTTGCGGTATTGCTGATCTATTTCCTCCTGACCAACATCCCCGTTTTTGGCCTTGACCCGGGTGCACAGGACATCTTCCAGTATTACCGTGCACTGCTTGCCGGGGCCAGTGGTTCCATCGTCCATCTCGGTATCGGTCCGATCGTCACTGCGTCCATCGTGCTCCAGCTCCTGAAAGGAGCTGACGTCCTCTCCATCGACACGAGCGAGATCCGCGGGCAGGTCATGTACATGGGGCTGCAAAAGCTCCTTATCTTCGTCATGATCGTCCTCGAGGCGGCCCCGAACGTGGTGGGCGGTTTCCTCCAGCCTGACCCCACCGTTGCGCAGGCCTTCTTCGGAGGAAACATGACCTTCGTCTCCTTCCTCATCTTCTTCCAGATCTGCATCGGAGGGGTCCTGATCTTCCTCATGGACGAGGTGGTGACCAAATGGGGCATGGGCTCAGGGGTCGGGCTCTTTATCGTCGCCGGAGTCTCCCAGGGGCTGATCAACGGCTTTTTGAACTGGATCCCGGTCAGCGACCAGTACCCGGTGGGGTTCATTCCGAGGCTCTTTGCGATCATCGCCGACGGGGCGAACTTCCTTGAGTATTTCGGGACAGACCTCCTCGCATTCGTCACCACCATCGCCATCTTCCTCATCATCGTCTACGTGGAGTCCACGAGGGTGGAGATCCCTCTTGCCCACACTGCGGTCCGGGGTGCACGGGCGCGGTTCCCGGTGAAGCTGATCTACGCGAGCGTCCTCCCCATGATCCTGGTCCGCGTCCTCCAGGCAAATGTCCAGATGCTGGGGCTGTTCCTGGACAACGTCGGGATCAGCATCCTCGGAACATTCGAAGGCCAGAGGGCACAGGACGGACTCATGTACTTCCTCTCACCCATTTACGGGCCGGGGGACTGGATGTTCTGGGCATATGACCTTGGTCATGCGGGGTGGGAGGTGATCCTGCGACTCGGGCTTGATATCATCATCATGGTGGTGGGCGGTGCCATCTTCGCCCTTTTCTGGGTCAGGACGGCGGGTCTCGATTCCTCAAACGTGGCGCGCCAGATCCAGATGAGCGGGATGCACATCCCCGGCTACCGCCGGAACGTCCAGGTGCTGGAGAAGTATCTCGAGCGCTACATCCCGCGGATCACGGTCATCGGCGGTGTCTTTATCGGCCTCTTAAGCGTCTTTGCCAACCTCTTCGGCGTGATCGGGGCCGTGGGCGGAACAGGGCTCCTGCTGACGGTGAGTATCGTGTACCGCCTGTACGAGGAGATCGCGAGCGAGCAGATCATGGAGATGTATCCGTTCATGCGCGGATTCTTTGGAAAGGAGTAAAGGAAATGGGAAGGAAGGTCGTGATCACCGGGGTCCCGGGCGTGGGGAAGACGACGGTGATCGAAAAAGCGCTCATCGCGCTGGAAAGAGAGGGAGTCCGCTACCGGTCCATCAACTTCGGGACGTTCATGTTCGAGACCGCTCTCGCGGATGGGCTGGTCGCAGACAGGGACGAGATGCGGAAGCTCGACCAGAAGGTGCAGCGGCGGCTGCAGAAGGTCGCGGCACAGAAGATCGGGCAGATCGAAGAGAATATCATTGTCGATACCCACTGTTCGGTCCGGACCCCTGCCGGATATCTGGCCGGGCTCCCGGAGTGGGTACTGCGCGAGCTCGAACCCGACAGCGTGGTGCTGGTGGAGACGGACGAGGACCAGATCCTCAGGCGTCGGCTCTCTGACGAGACACGGGTACGCGACATGGACGGGTACATCGGTATCCAGGACCACCAGCGGTTCAACCGGTCGCTCGCGGCGTCCTATGCGATGCTGACAGGGTGCACGGTGAAATTCATCCAGAACTCCGATTTCCTCGTTGAGAACGCGGCGGCAGAGCTTGCAAAGCTCCTTGGTGATGTGGCGAAATGAGTGCAGGACGCGGCGGGTCGTTCTCCTTCCTCATCGTGATGCTCCTTGCTCTCGTCATCTACAGCGTGCCCCTTCTCCGTGACGGGATTGGCCATGCCATGGATCTCGTGATCCGGCCGCTGGTGGGCGCTGACCCGAACTGGATCATCGTCATCCTCACCCTTGCCACGGTGACCGGCTGCTACTCATCGCTCATCCAGAAGTACACCATCGACTACGAGAAGATGCAGCGTGTCCAGAAAAAGATAAAGGCGTTTCAGAAGACGTTCCGGGAGGCGCAGCTGGCGGGCGATGAGAAGAGGATCAAGAAGCTCAAAGATCGGCAGGACAAGGTCATGCAGGAGCAGATGGAGATGAGCCAGGAGCAGTTCAAGCCGATGGCATGGATCATGATCATCACCGTCCCCATCTTCCTCTGGCTCCTCTATGTGATCAATATCACTGAAGTCCTCGGGACTGTAACCTTTCCGTTCTGGGGCGAGATCGCGCTCTCTGCAGGCACGCCCATCTGGCTCCCGGCATGGATCCTCTGGTACATGATCTGCTCCCTCACCTTCAGCCAGGTGATCCGGAAGGCATTGAATATCGGGGGAATTTGATGCGGATCACCATCAGCGGCCCTCCCGGGAGTGGAACCAGCTCACTCGCGGGCTATCTCGCCAGGGTCCATGGCTACGGGCTCATCTCGGCCGGCGAGGTCTTCCGCATGCTCGCACGCGAGAAAGGGATGGATATTGCGGCATTCGGGAAGCTCGCCGAGACCGACCCTTCGGTTGACCGGAGTATCGATACACGCCAGAAGGAGATCGGCGAGGCCCATGACAATATCGTGATCGAGGGGAGGCTCGCGGGCTGGATGGTGGGGAACGCGGACCTGAAGATCTGGGTATGCGCCCCCCTCGACATCCGTGCCGGGCGGATCGCAGACCGCGAGGATATCCCGGTGGATACGGCCAGTGTGCTGACCCTGGAGCGGGAGTCGTGCGAGGCTGCACGTTACCACACTTACTATGATATCGAGATCGATGACCTCTCGCCGTATGACATGGTGCTCAGCTCCGCAAAATGGGGAAGAGAGGCCTTGGGAAGGATCGTCGATACGGCGATTGACTGCCTCTCTCGCTAAAGATACATCTCCCCGCTTTTGCCCCAAGGCTTTTATATCCTTGGAGGAAATCTGGCTCCTGAAGGTGACTGTCATGATCTGTCTTGGTTATGCAATGCTGCCTCCCCAGAATGTGGAGAAAGTAAGGGCGCTTGAATCCGAGCTCGGGGTTACGCTTCTTGCGTTTGATAAGCCCGCGTACTCGGTGCTGGATGAGAAGGATCTTGCACGGATCCGGGCCCTGGAAAAAGAGCTCGGGCTCGCGCTCGTGGCATACGAGGTCTAGTCCCTCTTCTCATTATTCAGGGCAGGGAAGAAGTGCTGCCGCGAGCGGGAGTCATTTTCTTGAGTAGATGAGGAGTGCGCCGAGGATTACTGCGATGATCGCGATAACCCCGAATCCCGGCGTGCTGGTTGGAGCAGGCGTCTCCCCGGTCCCGGAAAAGAGCTCAGGGTGGATATCTGCCGCCACCATCTCGAGCGCGTCCACAATCCGCGGGCCACCCCGGTCAGCCATGTCCGAATCCACGAGGGAGACCCGTCCTTCCCTGATCGCGTGGAGGTCCTGCAGTCTCGGGTCATTGACGATATTCTCGTAGATCAGGTCTTTTCCGCCCGCCCCCATCCCGTTGCCTTTATTGACCAGGATGATATCCGGGTCGGCCATGATAAACTCTTCAAGGCCGATGATCTCCCACCCCTCGATCCCGGGAAACGCATTCTGCCCGCCCGCAAGCTCGATCAGTTCCTCCTGGAATGTGAACTTCCCGCTGACCCAGAGCGGGTCATACCAGATAATATGGGCGACGGTGGGCTTCTCTGCAAGCGATGAGGTCTTCCGGGTCACCGCGTCGATGCGCCGCTGGAGTCCCCCGGTCATGGCCATTGCTTCAGCCTCCTTTCCGGTTGCCGTTCCCACCAGCTCGATATTCCCCAGCACGTCCCCGATACTCTGCGGGTAGAGCGTGATGACCGTGAGGCCAAGGTCCCTTAAGTGATCGATCACCTCTTCTGTATTCCCCTCTGCAGCGACTACGAGGTCCGGGTGGAGGGAGACCACCTTCTCGATATTCACGGTCGAAAAGCCCCCTACCTTCTCGATCGACCCTGTCTCAGGCGGATAGGTGCAGTACTCGGTTACCCCCACGACCTTCTCCCCAAGGCCGAGTGCAAAGATAATCTCGGTGTTGGAGGGTGCGAGCGAGACGATCCTCTCCGGTACGCCCGGAATGACCACCGTATCCCCGAAGTCGTCGATAATGGTGATTGCCTGTTTCGCCGACGTGGGATATTCTGCCGCAGCAGGGGCGGAACACGCGAGCAGGACGAGAATGGTTACCAGGTACTTCTTCACACGACAATCCATCACTCAAGATTTTGGACGGGGCAGATATAAAATTAATCAAAATAATTTGTATTAGCACAATTTTTTTTTATTTAAACGTATTCATCGTGGAGGCCGGAGCTTACTCATCCGGTTCATCGAGGGCTTCTCTGATGCCTGCCAGTAACTCTGCGACGGAATGCACATGGATCATCGAGCCCTGGAGCCGGTCGAGGAGCGCAGAGGCCTCACCTCCGGAGAAGTCTTCCATCCCGGTATCCTTTCCAAAGAGGCGGATGACGGGCGTCCCTTCCACATGCTCCAGGATGCGGATGTTCTCCATATTTCCCGGGCCCACCGGCATCTCCGTGAGGATGATCAGGTCCGCCCGCGCGAGGTACTCCTCCAGCAGCGCGAGCGAGGCGGGGGTGATGGTGGCGAACGGCGGCTCGCAGATACAGGTGATATGGAGATCGCGCGCGGTCTCGTAGTCCGAGTCATTGATGCAGAGCACCCCGGTGGTGAGCCGGTACCCCCTCCCGTGGAGAAGGCGCATCAGGTCAGAACCCGATCCCCCTCCGCAGATGATGTGGATAGTCTTTCCGCCCGGGTGCGCCCTTCTCTCCTCGAAGATGGGCATGACGTAGGGCTTCCGGGTAAGGGGGTTGGTCTTCACGATCGCCTCAAGCCCGAAGGTCTCCCTGATATGGTCCCGCGTGAGCACCTCTGAAGGAGTGCCCATATGGCGGATCTCTCCTTGATCAAGGAGGATCAGCTCATCACAGTAGTACGATGCCAGGTTGAGGTCATGGAAGACGGCGACCACCGTCACCTCTTCCTTTAAGCTCCTGATGATCCCCAGTATCTCCATCTGGTGGCTGATATCAAGGTGGGAGGTGGGCTCGTCGAGAAGCAGCACCCGCGGCTGCTGCGCAAGTGCACGGGCAATGATCACCCGCTGGCGCTCTCCCCCGCTGATCTCCCTGATCGAACGGTCTGCAAACTGGATCGTCCTTGTCATCTCCATCGCACGGCGGGCAATCTCATAGTCCTCCTCTGTCTCGCTTGAGAAACGCTCGATATACGGGTGCCTCCCCATCAGCACGATATCCCGCACACGAAAGTCAAAATGGATGGTGGTGTCCTGCGGGACAACCCCCATCTCGCGGGCAAGTTCCCGCTGCGAGAGGGTGGAAAGCTCCCTCCCCTGCACGAAGATGACGCCGTCTGCCGGGGCCAGGATCCGGCTGAGGGCTTTAAGGAGCGTGGTCTTCCCTGACCCGTTGGGCCCGATCACGCCAATGAACGTTCCCCTCTTCACCCCGAACGTGATGTGCGAGAGGATGTCCTGCAGGCCGTTGTAGGAGATATGGAGTTCTTCCACACCGATCATGTCCGCATCCGCCTCCGTAAAAGATAGATGAAGAAGGGGGCTCCGAAGAAGGACGTGATCACGCCGACCGGGATCTCGTTCGCCACGCTCCGGGCAAGGGTGTCGGACCACAGGAGCAGGATTGCCCCTGCAATCATCGCGGAGGGGAAGAGGACCCGGTGGTCAGGGCCGGTGATGAAGCGCATCACGTGGGGAGTGATCAGCCCGATGAACCCGATTGCACCGGCAATCGAGACCGCAATCCCGGTGATGAACGCGCTTAAGAAGAGAAGGATCTGCTTGAGCCGCTCCACGTTCACGCCAAGATGCATCGCCTCCTCCTCGCCGAGGGAGAGGATGTTGAGGTCACGGGAGAACGCAACGAGGACCACGCACCCTGCCGGTATGAGGACGGCCACCCCTGTCTCTGACCATGAGACATTCCAGAAGCCGCCCATCAGCCAGAACATAATCTGGTGGAGGCTCTTTCCTGCCGAGTACATCAGGAAGGAAAGGATCGCGGAGAGGAACATGGAAAGGGCAATCCCTGAGAGGAGGAGGGTCTCGACCTGCGCACGCCCATGCTGCATGGTGATCCCGTATACGACGAACGCGGCGATTGTGGCGCCGAGAAATGCGAGGACCGGGAGTCCGGCCCCGCCGAAGACCACGATGGCCAGGGCTGCGCCGAGAGCGCCGCCGGAGGAGGTTCCGATGATGTAGGGGTCTGCCATGGAGTTCTTGAACAGCCCCTGCATCGCGGTTCCGGCTGCGGCAAGACCGCACCCCACCAGCACCGCCGCAAGCACCCTCGGCAGCCGGACCGAGAAGAAGATGAGCTGTGCGGTGGGGTCATGGAAGATACTTTCAAGGGGGATCGCGGTCGGACCGAGTGCCACCCCTGCCACCATACTCACGAGGAGCACGAGGAGGAGCAGTGGCAGGATGTAGATCCATCGATTCCGTCCGGTCATTGAGGCACCCGAATGAAAAATTATTTGTGTTTACTCAAATTAGAATGTTTCCGAACCCCTCATCTGACGATGAAGAGAGGTGGCTTTAATTCCCTCGGGAGCAGGTCGACGAGCGTCCCGACCTTCGCCTTGGAACTCCTGCCGTGCGCACCCATCACCACGAGGCTGTACTCCCCGCTGTTGGCTTCTGCCACGATCTTCTCCGTGGTGTGCCCTTCCACGATCCGGAACGAGCAGGGGATGTCCTCGGTGTGGTAATAGAACATGATGTCCGCGATCTCGTCGTTGATGCTCCGTTTCATGTCTCCCCAGATCTGTTCCTCGTATTCCTTGATCCGCTCGCACATGCCGCTCTGCACGCAGAAGTTGAAGGCCATGGCCTTTGCGTCCCTGATATCGAGGACCGAGAAGAAGACGACCTCTGCTTTCTTCCGCTTTGCGATGGGGAGCGCATGGATCGCCGCCTTCTGGCTCCACAGCGACCCGTCGATAAGAATGAGTATCTTCAATCCAACTCACCACACATCCATCATCAGGAGCATCACGAGGCCCACGCCCACCGTGATAACGAGCATCAACATACCTATTTTCAGGAAGTCCATAAAAGTGATGCTGATCCCCTCGCGTTCTGCAATCCCGAGCACCACCACGTTCGCCGACGCGGCGATCGCGGTGCCGTTCCCGCCCATACATGCCCCGAGGCTGAGCGCCCACCAGAGCGGGTAGACATCCATGCTTGCGCTCATGTCATGGATGAGGGGGATGAGAGCTGCCGTGAGGGGGATATTGTCCACGATGGCCGAGGCGAAGGCAGAGAACCATGCGATCAGGATCATCGCCTCTGCCGTGGTCCGGACATGGCTGATCATGAAGACCGCGATATCCGCGATCACCCCGGTCTCCACCAGCGCTCCCACCAGGACAAAGAGCCCCCCGAAGAAGAAGAGCGCGGGCCACTCGATCTTCTCAAAGATCATCTCCGGTGACTGGCGTGACCAGAAGAGGATAATGGCTGCGCCAATCAGGGCGACCTCCGCAGGCTCGAGCGCCATTGCAGGGTCGACGAACGGGAGGAAGATGCTCAGGATCCTCCCGATATCGCTATGGATGAAGAAGAGGCCCACGACTGCAAGGATGACGTCCCTTTTGCCAGTTTCGCCGTCCTTATAGCGATAACTCAAAAAGGCCACTTTTCGTCGACAATGATCATCATCCCCCTCAGCAGGAAGATGGAGCCGAAATCGACATGGTGGAGGAGGCTCTCTCAGGGAACGATGCCATGGAATAACACTACGGCGGCCCCGATCATGGCCGCGACCGCCCGGTGGATGCGCTCGTCCACGATGAGCGCATAGGTGATGATAAAGACGATGATAGCCAGCAGTTCTATGGTTATCGTGGTGCCCACGCGTTAG
>JAVVFN010000170.1:0-3189 GCA_032250645.1 Methanomicrobiaceae archaeon
CGCGGTTCAGGGTGATCTGCTGGGAGAGCGAAAGAACGTTCAGGTCGTACTCGCGGTCGAGCTGCACATCGGACCCAAGGACGAACTCCACGCCGCGAAGGCCCACTGCCTCAAAGCAGCGGCGGTTCCACTCTGCCAGCGATCGGACCTCCTCCATGGTTCCCTTCCGGTTTAAAAACGCGTGGAGATCGGCCAGCAGGACCACCACTTCAAAGCCGGCGTCCTTCATATCGATCAGCTTGTTCACCGTCACCAGGTGGCCGAGGTGTATCTCTCCGCTCGGTTCATACCCGGTATAGACGCGCTTTACGGGTTGGGCGAGCAGTTCTATGAGTTCTTCTTCTGTGATAACCTCGACAGTATTCCTTGTGACCAGCGAGAGTGGATCCATCATGTACTATAGGTGGGGGGAAAGTTAAGGGTTATTCTAGATGGGGACAAAACCGAGCGCGTTGTTGGTCATGCGAATGGAATCCTCGGCATTTTCGACCGTTCCCATCATCGCCCTGATCGCATCCACGTTCTCCACGACCACGTCAGCCTCCTGGTGAATGGCCTGGAAGAGGAAGAGTTCGGTTCCCCCGACCACCGAGACGGACTCCTCGTACACACAGTTCTCCCATAGATCGGCACGCGGACGTCCCATGTCGCTGGAATACTCCTTCAGTTCTGCGGTGCTGGTGATCCCTGTCCCTTTGCGCACGAGCCCCATCCGCGGGTCGTTCTCGATGATCTGGAGCACTTCTTCCCGTCTCGCTTCAGACCTGAGGTTCATATGGACCACGTGCATGTGGCAGAATGTGGTCGGCACGACCATGGCGAGGGTGACGATATCGACCTCTGGGAGCACAGTCTGCACGTCCGGGCCATGGTGGCTGGGGATGGTCACGGGGTTGAGTACGATGGCGTCCATCGGTCCCCGTTTGATATCGCCCGGGTCCGCCCCGCGGCGTACCATGGTCGCCCTGACCTTCTCCACCCCAAAGACGCGGTCCATGGCGTTGATGATCCGGCACAGGCCTGTGGTATTGCAGGAGACGACCCGCACAAACCTCCGGTTGATGGCGTCCACGTAGTTGCAGCTGGAGTTAAAGGAGAAACCTGCCACCTCGTGGTCCTCTCCTCCCTGGAATATGGCCTTGTTCCGGTAGAGCTCATAGAGTGGTTTGTTCTTTGCCCCGATACCGCCCGGGGTGGCATCGACGACAACATCCGCATGCTTCAGCATCTCCTCGACGTCTCCGGCAATCTCGATTCCGGCCTCTTCAAAGAGCGGTTTTTTGGTGATATTGGCAATGTAGAGGGGATATCCCCGATTGTTCGCAATGTACGCCTCTGCACTCGGGCTGGTCTTGGAGACTCCCACGATCTCCATATCGGGCTGGGCAGCAACCGCGTCAGCTACCCGCTTACCGATGGTGCCATAACCATTCACAGCAATCCTGATCATAGTGAGAGGATATCGAGAATGCTTATTAAAGGTTGTCCCCCCTTGTTGGAACGGATGAGAATCATTATCCCCCCATGACACAACCCCGCTAGATAGAAACCGGCACCGAGGACGAACGATCCATGCAGGATTCGTACTATTATCTCTCAAGGGAAGAGAGGGATGAACTCATTGAGGAGATTGAGCGGGGCATCAAACAGGATCTGAAAAATGGTGCCTCTGGAGCGGCAGAGCGATACGGTTCATATCCTGACGCGTATATCAGGCGAATGGTCTCCCGGATCCTGGGCTGGCTCTACCGGGACCGGCCGGACCTCAGGTCCGGTATCATGGACCTTTTAAAGATGCTGCTCCGCCATCCTGATGAAAAGGTACGCCAGACCGCGGTATACACCATTGCAGAGATTGCGATCGCCGATACTCAGGATGCATTAAGACTGCTGGATCTCGCGGTTCACGACTCTCACCCCGCAGTTCAGAGGGGAGTGGGGGGCGTCCTGAAGAAGATGGGGAAGCGTGATTTTCCCACGGTCCTCCAGTTTGCACTCCGGTACCTTCATCATTCCGACCCGGAACTTCGCAGGATCGCGATTCATGGCCTCGAACTTCACGGGCGCACCAATCCGGAGGACCTGCTTCCCCTCCTGCGAGAGCTCCAGCATGATCCATCTCCCCGCGTCCGTGGTATGGCGGTCCATGTCATCGGCCAGATCAGTTACAGGGAGGGCTGCCTGGAAAAGGTGGCGGGCGAACTGAAGACCTGGGATAACCGGGAACTTGTGGAACTTGCCTTAAACGAGATCCTCGATGTCCACGAGCGGTATGAGAGTTTCTCTGAGCTGTCGTTTGAAGAGGCTCTGGAATACCTGAAAAGGGAGTTCCCCGCGTAAAGACGTGGAAAACTTCACTCCAAAACCACCCAGGATCCCTGCATCCGGTATCCCCCGCCCAATATTATTGGGGGATATTTATTAATATTATTCAATATATCTAATTGGTGTTCGGTGATGAACCTTTTCGACGTGGAAAAATTAAAGAAGAAAGGCGATCTCGATGGCCTTCTCGGGGCACTTGAAGATCGGGACCAGTACGTGCGGCGGAATGCAGCGAGCGCCCTCTGCACATTTTGCGATCCCGGGGTGGCAGAGGTGCTTGCCCGGCTGAAATTTTCCGATCCCTCCCAGGAAGTGAGGAACACCGCTTCGCGGGGGCATGCGACAGTCGTTGCGGCGCTCAAAGGGAAGAAAACGCGTTAGTCGATAAGTACGAAATAGTTCGCAGTTTACCGATCCTTTATCATTTTACAGGACGACGTTCTCAAAGGAGCGACGCCTTTTTACGCGGGCGCTTCCGGTATGGGACAGAGATGCCTGCAGAAGGGGTGATGGTGCTCGATCCGGCTGATGATCGGGTGCAGAAGATTGGCAGAGCGATTGGAAGCCCTCTTGCAGGGGACATCATCCAGGCAGTATCGCAAAAGCCCAGTACTCTCTCTGCCATCTCGGAATCGCTCAAGATCCCGCTCAATACCGCGAAGTACCACGTGGAGAACCTGGTCAATGCAGACCTCGTCGAGGTGGTGGATACCAGATACAGTGTAAAGGGAAGATTGGTCAAGATCTACGGTCTCAAGAACCAGATCGTCATCGTCGCGCCGAAGTCAGTCGACCTCCGGGCGTTCGCCCTCAAGTATTCAGCCCTCTTTCTCGTCACTCTCGGCGGAACGGTCGCGATCATGG
>JAVVFN010000171.1:0-3162 GCA_032250645.1 Methanomicrobiaceae archaeon
GGATCACGGGTTCAAGGTGCAGGCGCTCCATGAATGCGGTATCCGAGATAGAGGCGGGGCTGGGGTTGATCCGCGCGATCATGATACAGAAGGCGGAAAACCCGGTGTCTCCCTCCTCCTCATCAAAGAAGATCGAGAGATTGAACGCCCGGGTGCCGAGCGATGCATAGAACGAGAGCACACGGACGAGCCCCTCCGAGAACTCATCGATGCAGCGCTCGAATTCCTGCAGGGTCTGCACCGGGAGGACGGCCCGGATCTCCCGCTCCCCGAGGGGGACTGCGCCTGCGAGCCATGCGATCCCGTCACCGAAGAGATACCTCCCTGCACGGCGTTCGTGGGAGACGAGGTCTTCCCAGTAGTTCCTGCCCTTCTCGCGTGCGTAGCGGCGGGATCCACGGAGGTATCGATCCCCGATGGCGGTGGGTGCATCGTCCACGATCCCCTGGAGGTGGGGGTGCATGATGCTCGCACCTGCGCTGGGAAGGCTGTTCCAGTTGATGCTCGGGAAGCCGTGCGCATCCTTCAGGGACGCACATTGCCCTCTCAGGGCATCGGCGATCTGCTGCCGGGTAAAGGACTTTACAGAGTGGGCCTTCGTGATCACCGTCACGGTATGGACCTTCGCGAACGGGTAGAGGTTTGGAAACGTGATACTCTCCCCGACGGTGATGCGACTGCCGTTGGGAAATGTCGGGGTCTCCTGCATCACCCTGCCCGGACAGAAGGGGCAGTCGGGGGGCGGGGGTGCCGGGACGAACGGGGTGTCAAGACCCCTCTTGATCCGCTCGGTACTCACCCTGCACCGGAGATCGGTGAGATGTTCGCGGCGGTACTGGATCACCCCTTCCCGTCCCTTGATCTCATGGATGGAGAACATGGCCCCTGCTGGCACCCCTCACGTAATCTGATGCAGGAAATAAGAAAAAAGATGTGGGTGGAAGTGTTTCAGACGACGTACTTCCCGATGAGCCGGATGGAGTTGACCATGTCCGGTCCGAGCGGTGATCCGAAGATGACCTGCGTCACGCCGGCCTTCATCAGGTCTTCGCACTTCTGACCGCACTCTTCGGGAGTGCCTGCAATGGTGAAGGCTTCGATCTCCTTGTCACCGACAAGACCGCCGACTGCCTTGAAGTCGAAGCGTGAGAGGGCTTCTTTGATCTTGGCGACATTGCCCATGTCAAGGCCGTGGCGCTCCAGCAGGGGCGGCGGGGAGCCGGCTGCGATGAACGCGGCGACGATCTTGGCGGAGTTGATGGCCTTCTTCTTGTTCATGTCCACCGAGATTGCGGTGTAGGCGCCGACATCGTGGCCCTTCTTTCCGGCAGCCTCCTCGGCCTTCTTGATGATGGGGATGGCGATCTCAAAGTCCTTGGGGTTGGATGCGTTGATGAGCGATCCGTCACCGACCTTTCCGGCGAGCTCGAGCATCTTCGGGCCCTGCGCACCGACGTAGACGGGAATACCCTTCTTGCCGGGCAGCTGGACACCGGTCAGCTTCGCGCCGTCATAGTCGAAGAACTGCATCTGTCCGGTCTTCTTGATCTCTTCTCCTGCAAGGAGTCTCCTGATCTGGGTTATACCCTCTTCAAGCCGTGCAACGGGCTTTGAGCCCTCAATTGCGAGCTTGGGGAGCGTGGAGAGGTCACCGGGGCCGATACCGAGAACGGCACGTCCGTCGGAGATCTCATTCAAGGTCGCCATAAAGGAGGCAATCGCTGCAGGGGTGTCAGTGAACGTGTTCATGATCCCCGGGCCCATCTTGAGATTATCGGTGTTCGCTGCGATCATCGCAAGGGTCGGGTAGCAGTGGCGGTTGTTGTAGTGGTTGGTGATCCACGCAAAGTCAATATCTTTTGACTCGGCGAGTTTACAGTATTTTACAACCTGTTTGACATTGATGTTTCCAGGCACAAATTCTATACCATATGACAAGGTACTTCACCTCACCTGACTATTCCCCGGGCAAATAAATAAAGATTATCGTTTACCGTGATGGATACGGGGAATAAAATCTTTTCATTTGCCAAAATACCCTTTAATAATGACGGATTTTTGTATCAGCGAGCATAATGGCGAGGTGACCGGACTCCAGTACCTCCCGGGATTCTGCTTTGAGAATTTATATATCGGCTCAGCATGAATATTCTGATAGAGGGAGCTGGAGAGGCCGAGTGGACCCACATCTCCCACACAGGATTCTTTGATGAGGGTTCTTGCTATCGGACTTGGAGCAGCGGGCTCACGCATCGTCAACCAGCTCTTTTACCATGACCGCCGGAGCCGTATCTGCTGCATGAGCCCAATCGCGATCGATACGGACGCCGAGACACTGCTGGATCTCCGCTACCTGCCTGATTCTGCAAAGATCCACTTTCCCCAGATAGATCCTGAACTGCATTATGACATCCTCTCAACCGTGGATATCGAGGAGGTCATGACAGATATCCAGAAGATGGAGATCATCCAGATTGATGCGATCATGATCTTCTGCGGGGCAGGGGGCTCGATGACCGATTTTGTCACGGAGATCGTGCCGGAGCTGCGAAAATCCTTCATTGAGCCCATCTTCGCGGTGGTCACCCTTCCCTGCAGGGAGGAGGGGGTGCGGCGCTGTGCGAAGGCCGCAGACGACATCGATATGCTTCGGGAGTGCGTGGATGCCGTCATCCTCTTTGATAACGAGACATGGAAGGAGAAGGTCAGGGCGTCCCTCCCCGAGAACCGGGAGGAGACCTCGATCATTCCCCCGCTTCCATGGTCCGAGGCGGGGGGTGAAGACGAGATTTTGTCCCGGATCAACGAGAATATTGCCCGCAATATCGGCCTTCTGCTCCGCGCAGGGGAATTTAAAGAGGAAGGGGCCGAGATCTCCGAGGTCGTGCTCGATGCCGGGGAAGTGCTCAATACCCTCAAGGGTGACGGGTTTGTCGCGGTGGGCTACGCCGCCGAGGAGCTCCCCCCGAGCTGGCTCGACATTTTCGACCGCTGGCGGTCGGCACGCTACTTCATCGAGGGATCGCAGGAGAGGGCGGCGCGTATCGTGACCCTCGCAAAGCAGGCGGTGTATGAGGATATCTCGGTTCCCTGCGACCTCACCAGTGCCGAAAAGGCGCTCATCCTGATCGCGGGACCCTCCAAGGAGCTCTCCATGAAGGG
>JAVVFN010000172.1:0-3149 GCA_032250645.1 Methanomicrobiaceae archaeon
TCGTCTCTGTGGTCTTTGCCCCGGTCTTTCTCTAACCTTTTTTCCATTTTTGTCCCGGATCCTGGTATGGTTCAGGGAAAAAACACGTTGATCCCGATCGCCGCAGCCATCACAGAGAGGGTTGCGAGAACCCAGCCAAGGCACATGCAGAGGAGGGAGAAGTCGCGACGCCACTGTAACAGCCAGGCGACCAGAGGGGCACCGTACAGTGCAATGCCCGGAATCCAGATCACAGGGATGAGCATCACCGGACCATAACGGCGCAGAAGAGTCATCTCTCTTGTATGCTCGTTGATCCGATGGAGCATGGAGGCGATACGCGGGGATGTCCCCGAGAAGAGGTCGGTGATCTCCAGGATGAGGATCATCACCCCAATGGCGACCGTGGTCATGGCGAGGAGGACGGTAAGCGGGGGAATTCCAAGCCTCAGTCCCACCGCCGCCGCGGCGGCCTGGAAGATGAGGGTGGAGGAGATGAGAGCAAGGATGGAGGAGAGCGTGGCCCCGGAAAGGAGGCCGAAATACAGGGGCAGGAGGAGGATAAGGATCACTGCCAGCGTCCCCGTCCGGGCGATCCGCATCATGTATATACTGCGGGTATATTGGACCACGCAGGCCTCGACCTCACCGTTCATACTCAGCTGTTCATGGGATGAAGGGATAATAATTCCTGCGTGCCGGGGCGGCCGGATGCCTGCCATAACCGCCCACAAGGGCCTGTCCTGTTTCATTCCCCGATCCATATTTCACCGGTGGTGAGGCCCTGCGTTCCCGGACCGGATATAAGTCTCCTTTTATCGTTTCCACACGCACGCTATATGCAGAGGGCAAGTGAGATGGGAACATATCGACTCGTGCTCCTGCGTCATGGGGAGAGTACCTGGAATAAGGAGAACCGGTTCACCGGTTGGACCGACGTCGATCTCTCCCCGAAAGGCGTGGAGGAGGCACATGCGGCAGGCCGTATACTCAGGAGTGAAGGGTACATGTTCGATATTGCCTACACTTCGGTCCTGAAACGGGCAATACGCACTCTCTGGATCGTGATGGACGAGATGGATCTCATGTGGATACCGGTCCTCCGTTCCTGGCGTCTGAATGAACGGCATTACGGGGCGCTCCAGGGCCTTAACAAGGCCGAGACAGCTGAACAGTTCGGGGAAGACCAGGTCTTCACCTGGAGGAGGAGCTATGATATCCGTCCACCGGCACTTGCACCCGGCGACCCGAGATCTCCGGCACAGGACCCCCGTTATGCCTCACTTGGAAAAGACCAGATCCCGCTCACCGAATGCCTCAAGGATACGGTTGGGCGGTTCCTCCCCTACTGGAGGGAAGAGATCACCCCGGTGATACGGGAGGGGAAACGGGTCATCATCTCCGCACATGGAAACAGCCTCCGTGCTCTCGTGAAACACCTCGATTCGATATCAGATGAGAATATTCCGAATCTCAACATCCCGACCGGAATTCCCCTCGTCTATGAGCTTGACCAGGACCTCGTGCCCATCGAGCACTACTATCTTGGCGAAGAGGAGGCCGTCTCGGCCGCAGTGGAGTCTGTTGCAGCCCAGGGAAAAGCGAAAAGGTAAGGGCCCGTCAAGGAAAAGGCCCCCGGAGGTGCAGGAGATGGGACCTGAATTCGACGTGATCATCGTCGGGTGCGGACCTGCGGGAGCGACCGCCGGGCATCTGCTGGCAGGGTCCGGCCATTCGGTTCTCATGCTTGATCGGGCGACCTTCCCCCGCACGAAACTATGCGGCGGCCTCCTCTCAGGAAAGTCCACCGGGATCCTGGAGAGACTCTTTGGCGAACCAGCATCCATGCTGAAGGAGCGCGGTGTGATCGATTATTCTTCTGATCATTACGAGATACTGGCAGGATCCCGTTCGATTTACGAGAGAAAAACGGATATCCCGTTCCATTTTGTGAAAAGAGAGAGATACGACCATTATATCCTCGGGCACGCAAGGAAGGCCGGGGCAGAGGTGCGTGAGGGTGACGCGTGCATTGATTTTGTGCAATCGCAGGGAGAGGTGGTGACTGCCTCCGGAGACGCTTTCTCTGCCCGGTGCGTGGTCGGTGCGGACGGGATCCACAGCACCATCCGAACCCGGTTCCCGGAGAATAAAGTGGACCGAGATTGGTGGAAGATGAACCTTGCCGCGGCGATCGAGACGCATGTGGACCGGGATGCCCTGCCCCGTTATGGAGACCTTGACCATCCCGCCCTCTTCTACGGGACCATCCCGTGGGGATATGCGTGGCTGTTTCCGAATTCTGACAGGATTGTGGTCGGAATGGGAGGGTTGGCCTGGAAGAACCGTGGCATGCTGGAGAAGCGCTTTGCCGGGTTCCTCGGGCTGATCGACCTGGAGCCAGGTAGAGATGCGATCTCCGGCTGGGTCGTCCCCTATGGATGCGGCCTTGCGGACCCCACCTGGGGCACGACGCTCCTCGTGGGGGATGCAGGCGGGTATGCGGATCCCTTCTTCGGGGAGGGGATCTATTTTGCGCACCGCACCGGAGAGCTCGCCGCATCCGCCGTCCATGCATGGCTGGAAGGAGGGTCTGCCCCAGGTCTGGCCTATAAGGCTGCGATCAGGGAGCAAGTGCTGCCCGAGCTCACATACGGGAAACTCTTCCGTTGGTTCTTCTTCACGTCAGGAGTGGTAACCCATCCCAAACTCCAGCAACTAATCCTCCCCCTCGCAAGTCCGGTCCTCATCGACGTCATCCACGGCAGACGGTCGTACCGGTGGTTCCGGAGGAAGTGAAATGTTACGGTGCCCTCCCTGTCAGGTGGCAATGGGAGAAAATTTAACTCTCTCTCTTCCAATGCATTCCGATTAAGGCAGCAGCAATACAGGAGAGGACTGCAAGTCCCCATGGGAGAGGTGCCGGCGTCGGAGCTGCCCTTGCTGCCCCCGTACACGATGGATCATTGGGATAACTCGTGCAGAACTCACCGATCGCCGGCTCGATCTCAACAATGATCAGACGCTCATCTGTGGTGCCATTGTACACATTTACCCCTGCTAATTCCTCGTAAAAGGGGACGATGATGCTGAAATCAACGTCGTCGAGGAGGACGGCTGAATCATCATAGTACAGTATGCGGGGATCTTCGATGCCAAGCGTCTCCAAA
>JAVVFN010000173.1:0-3089 GCA_032250645.1 Methanomicrobiaceae archaeon
GGTGGGAGGGTGGATCCTGAGTGACGTTATCTTATCGAGCCTGTATGGTGTCGCCTTCGCAAAGGGCTCTACGGCGCTCGTCATCCTCCTCCTCGTCCAGGTGGTCAATGTCTTCATGTTCCTCCAGACCATGAGCCTGAATGCGCTGGACCGGCCGAAGGACGCGTTCAAGGTGACCGCCATCGCGTCGGTCATCAATATCGGGCTTGATGTCACGCTGATCCCGCTTTTTGGTATTGAGGGAGCGGCCCTTGCCACGCTCGCCACCATGATCATAAACTCGCTCCTCGCCTACCGTGCGTTATCACGGACGATCCACGTGCGGGTGGAGTGGGGATCTTTGCGGAACATCGGGGTGGCTGTGATGGGAATGGCGCTCGCGGTGATCGTGCTGCGGGCGCTTGTGCCGGTGACGGGGATCTTCACTCTCGCCGGGATTGTGATCGTGGGAGGAGTGGTCTACTCGCTGCTCCTGCTGAGGCTGGATAAATCGATAAAAGAGGATATACAGACGATTTTGGCACAGCTGGGGATTAGCGTGCCCAGGATAGGCTGATCCCTATCCTTCGATCTTCTCGATGTGCGCTGCGGCCTTCTCGGATATCTCTTTTGCGCCCTGAAGCCGTGCGACGTCACTGATCGCCTCGAGCACGTGGACCGAGTCCTCGAGGAAGCTTAAGATATCGGCGGGGTAGAGGTTGATCCCGTACTCCTCGAGGAGGGTCTCGCTGATCTGGCGGTGATCGAGGCCGAGCTCCCGGAGCTCGATTACGTGCATGGCGAACTTTCGCTCCGGGCATCCGCACTGGGGGGACTCGCGGCACTCGCAATCGAGGAAGTCGCGAATAAAATGCATGACCTGCTGGCGGAGGCCCCGGTCGAGGTACTCGAAGTTGACGGCGGTCGAGAGGATCTCGAGGAAGACGCCGGAGAAGGCAAAGTCGGGGACCCGCAGGCCGCTCGCCTTCTCCAGCTTGCGCGAATATTTGAACCGTGCCTTGTTCGCGATCACGAGGCCTCGCCGGGCTCCTCGTCGAACTTATGGAGGGATTTCAGGGCATTTGCCATCTCGTCGATCTCGATGAGCCAGTCGTCAAAGAGGGTCGGGTCGTCGATCTCGCCGCGGAGGTACTTGCCGCAGCAGGAGCCCCCGTCGATGACGAGGGCCCCAATCGTCCCGGCGACCTCGAGGCTCGCGTCCGGGTCCTTCTCGGCCAGCTTTCGGCCTTCCTTGACGAGGTCCTTGATCTCGCCCGAGTACCTGCCCTCCAGGTACTTCTTGCAGGCGTCAAAGAGGACGAGGAAACGCACCTGCAGGCTCCCCACGATATCGGCCACTTCGGACTCGGCTACCTCTCCCATCACGATCTCCTCGACGTCCCGGATCTTCTCCATCGCCTCCCCGGCACCGAACCGGTCGTTCTGGTGGAGCCGGATGATCTTGAGCACCTCGATATTCACATCGTCGGTGAAGTTCTGGATCGTCCGCAGGCCCTCGGGCATCTCGGAGGTCCCCGGCTCCTCCTCAAACGAGCTCTCCTCGAGCCTCCGGATCCAGTTGTCCCACCGCTCCTGGGTATAGAAGAGATAAAAGAGTTTTACGGGTTCACTCTCTGCAGCTTTCTTCTTCCTCGCCATTGCAATACACATCAGTCCGCCATTATTAAAGAATTTGTGTAATACGGGAAACGGGGCAGTATCTCAATCTTCTTGTAGGGATGGGAACTATTGTACCAACAGTGAATCTGCCCGCCTGCCTTGGGAAGATCCTAAAGTCCCTCGAGCCCTTCGTGGTCGCACTCTCGGGAGGCACCGACAGCACGGTGCTCCTTGCCGCCGCCGCCTCGGAAGGGATCGACGTCGCCGCGGTGGTGGTGGAGACCGATCTGTGCCCCGCCGGGGAGGTCGCCGCCGCGAAAAAGTCTGCAGAGGCGCTCGGAGTCCCGTGTGAGATTAGAGAAGTGGCGATGCTGGAGATCCCGGCGGTCCGGATGAACACGCAGGCCCGGTGCTACCTCTGCAAGCGGAGGATGATGGTGGAGATCGAGAGCTGGGCCGAAGCCCACGGGTATGCGGCCGTCGCGGACGGCACCAATGCCGATGACGACCCGGAGGACCGCCCGGGGATGCGGGTGCTCGGCGAGCTCGGGGTTGTCAGTCCCTTCCGGATCTGCGGAATGGGAAAGGCGGAGATCGCGGAGCTCGCAGAAGACCTCGGGATCCCGGTGGCGCCGTCCTCCTCCTGCCTTGCAACCCGGTTCCCGCCCGGGCGACGGATCATCGAAGGGGAGGTCGAGCGGGTGCGGAGGGCTGAAGCGCTCCTGCGGAATGCCGGGGTGGAGGGAAGGCTCCGGGTCCGGTATGACGGTGAGCGGGCCGTTGTCGAGGCAGAGCGCTCGCAGCACGCCCTCATCTCGGCGCTCACCGAGCGATTGCGTGAACTGGGGTTCTCGGTGGTGGAGGTGAAGATCCCGTGAAGGGGAGGGAGGCGGTCCTGGTCAGGTACGGGGAGCTCTTCTTAAAGAGCGAGCCGGTGATGCGCCACTACGTGCGGGTGCTCACCACAAACTTGAAGCAGGCGCTGGAGGGGGCGGGGCTCGACCACGCCGTCCACGTCTTCCGGGGGAGGGTCCTTGTCACCGGGACAGATCTCGAGGAGATCGCGATCGTTGCCCGGAGGATCTTCGGGATCGTCGGGGTGAGCCTCTGCACATGGACCGAAGCGGACCTTGAGGTCATCAGGGAGACTGCAGTGGCCCGTGCCCGCGAGCACCTCTTCCCCGGGATGACCTTCGCCGTGCGGGCGCGGCGATCGGGGATGGAGGGGTTCTCGAGCCAGGAACTCGGGGCCGAGATCGGGGGGCTGATCCTCGAAGCGATCCCCGGGCTCTCGGTCGATCTGGGGGATCCGGATTATGAGATATTCGTCGAGGCGCGGGATATCGGGGGGATCGTCTATGACGGAGTCGCGCCCGGGCCGGGAGGGGTGCCGCTCGGGACCCAGGCAAGGGCGCTCTCGCTCCTTTCCTCGGGGATCGACTCCCCGGTGGCATCCTGGCTCATGATGCGCCGCGGCTCCATCCCTACCT
>JAVVFN010000174.1:0-3065 GCA_032250645.1 Methanomicrobiaceae archaeon
GAACCGCTCAAAGCCGAGATCATTGCTCAGATCATCAAGAAGGAGAAGCCCGACGGGATCCTGAGTGGCATGGGCGGCCAGACCGGCCTGAACATGACCGCAGAACTCGCCGAGATGGGGGCGCTCGAGGGGGTGGAGATCCTTGGAACCCCGCTCGAGGCGATCTACCGGGGCGAGGACCGGGAACAGTTCCGCAACCTCATGGACGAGATCGGGGAGCCGATCCCGCGGAGCATGATCCTCACCAGGATGGAGCAGATCGATGAGGCCCTCGATCTGGTCGGCCTCCCGGCCATCATCCGCCCGGCCTACACGCTTGGCGGCGCAGGGGGCGGGGTGGCCCACACCCTCGAGGAGCTCCGCCGGATCGTAGAGCTCGGGCTCAAGCGCTCCCGTATCCACCAGGTCCTCATCGAGGAGAGCGTGCTTGGGTGGCAGGAGATTGAGTTCGAGGTGATGCGGGACGCGGCCGATACCTGCATTATCGTCTGCGGGATGGAGAACGTGGACCCCATGGGGATCCATACCGGCGAGAGTGTCGTGGTGGCCCCCATCCTCAGCCTGCGGGACGATGAGTTCCAGTTCCTGCGGTTCGCGGCCATCAAGATCATCCGGGCGCTGGGCGTGCAGGGCGGCTGCAACATCCAGTTCGCGTACCGGGACGGGGATTACCGGGTCATCGAGGTCAACCCGCGGGTCTCCCGTTCCTCGGCGCTCGCCTCCAAGGCGACGGGCTACCCGATCGCACGGGTGGCGGCCAAGATCGCGATCGGCCTGCACCTCGACGAGATCAGGAACAGTGTCACCGGCACCACCCCGGCCTCGTTCGAGCCTTCGATTGATTACGTGGTGGTCAAGGTTCCCCGCTGGCCTTTCGACAAGTTCAAGTCGGCTGACCGGACGCTCACCACTGCCATGAAGAGCACAGGGGAGGTAATGGCGATCGGGCGGACCTGCGAGGAGGCCTTCATGAAGGCGCTCCGGTCCCTCGACACCGATATCATGGTGCACGAGAACCCGACCGAGATCAGGATGATCCTCTCACGGCCCACTGACGAGCGGTTCGGCTGCCTCTTCGATGCATTCCGGCAGAACTTCACCGTTGAGGAGGTCTACGAGCTGACGAAGATCATCCCGTTCTTCCTCGAAAAGATCAGGAATGTCGTGGATATGGAGCGGCGGCTGGAGAAGGATGCCAGCCCTGAGACGATCAGGGAGGCGGTGCGGATGGGCTTTTCCGCCGAAGAGGTCGCCCGGCGGACAGGGAGTACCTGGTCCGCGGTCGACGCGGTATGCGGCCTTCCCACCTACAAGATGGTCGACACCTGTGCGGCCGAGTTCCATGCCACCACCCCCTACTTCTACTCCACCTGGGAAGATGCATGCGAGGTGGTCCCGAGTGCCATGCAGAAGGTGCTCATCCTCGGTTCGGGACCCATCCGGATCGGGCAGGGGATCGAGTTTGACTACTGCACCGTGCACGCGGTGATGGCGCTCCGGGAGGAGGGGATCGAGGTCCACATCGTCAACAACAACCCGGAGACCGTCTCTACCGACTTTGACACCTCCGATCGCCTCTTCTTTGAGCCCATGGAGCTCGGGGACGTGCTCAACATCCTCCGCAAGGACCATTATGATGGGGTGATGGTCCAGTTCGGCGGCCAGAACTCGGTCAACCTCGCCGTCCCGCTCGAGAAGGGGATCTGCGGGCTGAACCTTCCGACAAGGATCCTCGGCACCAGCCCGGAGTCGATGGACATGGCCGAGGACCGCGACCGGTTCAGCCAGCTCCTCGAACGCCTCAAGATCCCGAGCCCGCCCAACAGTTCTGCCTTCTCGGAGAAGGAGGCAAAGGCGGTCGCAGCAAAGATCGGCTACCCGGTCCTCGTCCGTCCCTCCTATGTCCTCGGGGGACGGGCGATGGAGCTGGTCTTTGATGAGATGGACCTTGAGCGCTACATCGCCGAGGCGGTCCGGGTGAGCCGCAAGCACCCGGTGCTCATCGATTCCTTCCTCCAGAACGCCGTCGAGATCGATGTGGACGCGGTCTGTGACGGGGAAGACGTCCTCATCGGCGGCATCATGGAGCACATCGAGGAGGCCGGGGTCCACAGCGGTGACTCGGCCTGTGTCATCCCGCCCCAGTCCCTCTCCTTGGAAGTGATCGCGACCGTGCGTGACTATACGAGGAGGGTCGCGCTCGGAGTCGGCACCGTCGGCCTGATCAACATCCAGTACGCGGTCAAGGACGGGATCGTGTACGTGCTCGAGGCAAACCCGCGTGCGAGCAGGACGGTGCCGTTCGTTGCCAAGGCGACCGGCATCCCGCTCGCCAAGATTGCGGCCAAGGTGATGATGGGCAAGAAGATTGCAGATCTCGGCTACCGGGAGCGGGAGATCAACCATGTGGCTATCAAGGAAGTCCTCCTCCCCTTCAACAAGCTCCCGGGTGTGGACACTGTGCTCGGCCCGGAGATGAAGAGCACCGGCGAGGTGATGGGCATCGATTACGGCTTCGGCCACGCATTCTACAAGGCCTCCATCTCTGCCGACAATGCGCTTCCCGTCGAGGGCAATGTCTTCATCTCGGTCACCCAGTCGCAACGCGAGGAGATCGTCCCGGTGGCAAAGAAGCTCCGCGAGATGGGACTCGTTCTCCACGGGACCAGCGGCACGGTGGAGTACCTCGGCGGGATGGGGGTGGAGGCGAGCCTCGTGCGGAAGGTCAGCGAGGGGTCCCCCCACGTCATCGACATGATCCGTCAGGGCCAGATCAGCCTGATCATCAACACCCCGGAGGGCAAGCACTCCCGCCAGGACCACCTCCAGATCATGCGGGCGGCCATCGACTACGGCATCCCCTACATCACCACCGTCCAGGCCGCAAAGGCGGCGGCCCTCGCCATCGAGGCGATCAAGCAGGAAGAGATCACCATCGAGCCGCTCGGGTATTATCATAAAACGAACTGAGGTGAGAGAGAGGGAAAAGGGGGAGGCCTCCCCGTCCCGGACCCTCCTTGGTGAAAGAAAAGGTCCTGGATGTAACAAGGTAATCGATCGCCTGT
>JAVVFN010000175.1:0-3060 GCA_032250645.1 Methanomicrobiaceae archaeon
ATATCTTTCAAAAAATAAATAAAATGCGTAAATTGCGAAAAAAATCGTAATTATATCCTGCGGTACCTGGCCTCCTCAGAGACCAGGTATGCTGCAAGGAGCCTTGGAACGGGTGCGGCCATGCAGTGCCAGTTCGGCGTGCCGTTGACCTCCAGAACGGTATAGCCGCCGTCTTTTTCGAGGAGATCCACCCCGCAGTAGTCAATCTCGATTGCCTCTGCGGCGCCTCCACAGATCTCGGCCATCAGGGGCGTGATCTCCTCGGGCCTCCCGACCCCTCCCTGGTGGATATTGTGCGCAAAAGACGGGCTCGTCCTCCGGATCGCGCCCACCGCTTCGCCGTCGATGACAAAGACCCGGAAATCATGGGTGTTCGGCACGAACTCCTGCAGGTAATAGGGCGGCTCCCCGAGCTCCTCCAGGCGTGTAAAAGGGAAAATTCCGTTGCCGTCAAAACCGTACAGGGGCTTGTAGACCGCTTTTCCCTCCCGTTCAAGGAACGATGCGGCGACCCTTTTTGAGCTGGTGAAGACGGTCTCCGGGGTCGGCACCCCGTGTTTTTTGAGGAGGGCGGTGGTCCTTGCCTTGCTCGCACAGGTGGCGATGGCGTCCGGATGGTTGACCACGCGGTTCTCGAGGGCGAGGAGGTTTAGGATCTCGAACTGGGCCGTGTCCTGCCGTATTCCGCAGACCCAGACGAGATCCCCCTCGATCCCGGCATGGAGGGCGTCAAGGCCCCCTATGTCCAGTTCCCGGTATTCGGCCCCCATTCTTGCAAGCTCGGCCATCACCATGCCGGTGGAGTCATCCTCCGGGGTGTCCGTCGGTTTCCTGATGATCCGGATCATTCCTGCTGTACCGGTTGTCCCGGGCAGGATAAAGGATCTATTGTGATTCGGAAAGATGAGTACTAATTTGTTTTATCCGCAAACGGGGGTTCTGCCTCCGTCCCACGGAGAGGATAATCCCTATGGGATGAATCAGGCGATCGATAACCTGCCACATCCAGCTCATATCCTGTTGCCGGGAGGGGACGGCAGTCCCCCTCCCGGTCTGCAACCAGCAGCCTTTGACGGGGGCTCCGCCCCCGGCCCCCGGACAGGATTACTTCCCCTCTCCAGAAGCGATCGATTCCTGACTTCGTTCAAGGGGTCTATCCTGTTGCGGGGTGGACCCCCTCCCGGTCTGCAACTGACAGCACTCTGACGGGGGCTCCGCCCCCGACCCCCGGATAGGATACCTTCCCTTGTGCAGATCCCCTGCGATCGATCTCATGTCCTTCGCAGGGCGCCAATCCTCCCGGCAGGATAAGCCACCCCCCCTATCCCGCATAACATCCTTATGCTCCCCCGCCCATTCTCCCCCTATGCAGTACTATCCTGATCCGCACACTGATCTTGCGTACCCGGAGGTGATCGAGGCGCTCGAGAAGGCGTTCACCGATCACTGCGAGGGAAAGGTGCAGATGCCCCCGAAGGTCTACATCACCTTCAAGAAGGGGGATTTCAGGACCATGCCCGCCTACATCCCCTCGCTCAATATTGCCGGGGTGAAGGTGGTGAACGTCCATCCCGGGAACCGGGAGGTGGGCCTCCCCACCGTCATGGCGGTCACCCTCATCCTGGACGTGGATACCGGGAAGCCCACCGCCATCCTCAACGCGACCCGTCTGACCGATATCCGCACCGGGGCTGCGGGGGCCATCGCCACCAAGTACCTCGCCCGCGAGGGAGAGATCTCCCTGGGCCTGGTCGGGAGCGGGAGGCAGGCCGAGACGCAGCTCGAGGCGATCGCGACAGTACGCACCATCCGCGAGGTCCGTGTCTGGAGCCGGACGAGAGAAAACGCGGAGGAGTTTGCGGCCCGCTACCCGCAGTACGGGGCAAGGGCGGCCTCCCTCGAGGAGGCATGCGACTGCGATGTCATCTGCAGCACGACCCCGTCCAGGGAACCGCTCGTGAAACGCGAGTGGATCCGCGCAGGAACCCATATCAATGCCATCGGTGCGGACGCTCCGGGGAAGGAGGAGCTGGACCCCGCCATCCTCAAGCGGGCCCGGGTCTTCGTGGACGACATCGAGCAGGCCACTCATTCAGGAGAGATCAATGTCCCCCTCAAAAAAGGGCTCTTTGACCGGTCCCGGATCGCAGGGACGATCGGAGACGTGGTCTGCGAGCATGTCGGCAGGCAGTCTCCGGACGAGATCACGGTCTTTGACTCCACCGGTCTTGCCATCCAGGACCTTGCCATCGCCGCGATCGCGATGAAGTACAGCGAAGGGATGGACCTCCCCTTCCACTAGTCCTCAGAATACGGACGGGAGAACTTACGCCAGACCTGCTCCCTGAAGACCGGCCCGGAGTTGTAGGTGCAGAAGGGGATGAGCCGGCCGTCAGGGGTGGCGTAGTGGATGCAGCACCGCTGCACCCTCCCCACGTCATAATTGAAGACGTCCATGAAGTGCATGGTGCCGATGAAGAGCGCATTCCAGTGGAAGTCCTTGAGCGACTGGAAGTCGTGGCTGATGAGGGTCTGGCCCAGCATCCTCCAGAACTCAACGCTGCCGCCGTCCTCGCCACGCCGCACCGAGGCATGCATATTCTTCACCCCGTCGATGAGAGTGAGGTACTTGTTGATAGAGCCCCCCCGCCTGAGCTTCTCTGCCATGCGGGTGATGGACTGGAAGAAATCATCCACGTCCACCATCCGGTTGATGGGCACGAGGCCCTTCTCGGTCACGAAGACGTAGGTGGCGGCACCGCAGTGCTGGTGGGTGGTGAACCGAATCTGCGGTCTTCCGGAATATGCCTCCACCAGGTCGGAGATGGGGACCACGCAGGGGACAGGATAGAAATGGTCCTTCTTTATGACGCCGTCCGTCTGGGCCTCGATCCGGTCGAGAAGGTCCGGGATGGTGACCCGTTCCTTGTGCACCTCTTCCCTGCTTGCCGCACCGGTAAAGGCGATCGGCTGGAAATTCACGCCCCTGATGACATCGATGTGTTCTGCGGCGTACCTGATGATCGCCCCCACCTCGTGGTCGTTCCTGCCATTGATGAC
>JAVVFN010000176.1:0-3044 GCA_032250645.1 Methanomicrobiaceae archaeon
CCCCGGTTCCGCTTACCTCGTCACCCTTCGGCCGGACATGGCTGAAAGAAAAGCCGGTACCGCCTCCGCTCTGGTGGATGAGCACCATCTGGGTGAGGGTGGTGAAGATCCCCTCCAGCGAGTCCTCCACCGGGAGGACGAAACAGGCCGAGAGCTGGCCGAGGGGCGTTCCGGCGTTCATGAGAGTCGGTGAATTCGGGAGAAAATAGAGGTTCTTCATGATATACAGGATATCGCGAGCCTCTTCAGGCTGGACCGCCCGGGCCACCCGTTCGAACATTCCTGCCGGAGACTCCCCGGGGAGGAGGTAGCGGTCATTGAGAATGAGCTCTGCATGCCGGGAGAGATGCATCAAGGGGATTTGTATCCTTGCTCTTTATGTAATCATCGGACAAGATCTCTTGAGCTAATACAGATGTCGCTCATGGTCCTCGGGACTGCGTCTCACGTGGGAAAAAGCCTTACTGTTGCTGCAATCTGCCGTTATTTTGCAAACAAAAACGTATCTGTTGCTCCTTTCAAGTCGCAGAACATGAGCTTGAACTCGTTCGTGACACCGGACGGGGCGGAGATCGGGATGGCACAGGCGATGCAGGCATCTGCAGCAAGACTCCCCCCGTCCGCAGACATGAACCCCGTCCTCCTCAAGCCGATGGGGGATTCGATCTCGCAGATCGTCCTTCTCGGAAGGCCCTACCGTGACCTGCCAATCACCGAATATTATCAGGAGGCTCCCGTCCTCCTCGATGTGGCGATCGCCGCATTTAGACGCCTCGAGAAGCAGTATGGTCATGTGGTGGTGGAGGGAGCAGGGGGGGCGGCCGAGCTCAACCTCTATGACCGGGATATCGCCAATATCCTCCTTGCAAAGGCCCTCCGTCTCCCCATCCTGCTGGTCGCGGATATCGAGCGGGGAGGTGTTTTTGCACAGGTCTACGGCACCATGATGCTCCTCCCCGAAGAGATCCGGGCGCTCGTGGTCGGGGTGATCATCAACAAGTTCCGGGGAGACCCGGGGCTCTTTTCCCGCGGAGTGGACGCGATAGAGGAACTGTGCGGCGTCCCCGTTCTGGGAGTGGTCCCGTATGCCGACATTCCTGTTCCGAGCGAAGATTCCCTCTCCATCGGGGACAAGCGGGGGCGGGACTCGCCGATCCGGATCGCGGTGATCAGGCTCCCGAGGATCTCCAATTTCACGGATTTCGAACTGCTCGAACGCATGGTCTCCGTGGAGTACGTCTCTCCCGGCAGATCGCTCGAACCCTTCGACTGCATCATCCTTCCCGGGACGAAGAACTCGGTGGAGGATCTCCTTCTCCTCTGGGAGAAGGGCGCCGCGAGCGAGATCCTCAGGGCGCGTGAGAGGAAGGTACCCATCATCGGGATCTGCGGGGGCTACCAGATGCTGGGGAAGAGCCTGACCGACTGCGGCATCGAGTCAGGGGCGGGGGGGAGTTATCACGGGCTTGCTCTCCTCGATCTCTCCACGTACTTCGAGGAGTACACAAAGACTACCGTCCAGGTTACCCGCCGGGCTTCAGCGGTGGAACCGTTGCTCTCGCGCATCGGCGAGGTGACCGGTTATGAGATCCACATGGGGCATACGGTCACCGGAAATGAGCGCCATTCTTTTGGTGACGAGGGGGCGGTCTCCCGCGACGGGCTCGTGATCGGAACCTATATGCATGGCCTCTTCCAGAACAAAAATGCAGCAGAAGCCCTTGTTTCCTTTCTTTATGAGAGGAGAGGGCTCACCTGGCCTGGTCCCGGTGTGGATTGCGAAGAAGGGAAGACCCAGGAAGAGGGCCTGCTGGACTCGCTCGCGGACCATTTCGCGGCACATCTTGATATGGAGACGATCGGGGCATATCTGACGGGGAAATGAGAGGAAGAGAGGAGTTGTGACTGATGATAATGAGGATATCATTCACTCTGGATCCTGAACTGGTCGACATGATCGACCAGTATGCCAAGACACGAACGCTCAAACGGGAAAAGGCGATCCTCGAACTGATAGAGGCAGGAATCACGCATTTTAAGGAGGGTGGCGTGATCGATATCGACCGGTGCAGGACCTTCGAGGAACTCGACCAGATCATTACCCGGATGGAGAAGATGGACGGGTCGCTCTTTGAACTGAAGAAGGAGATCCGTCTCATGCACCATACCCTCGAGAAGGAATGGAACAAGGAATCGGGCATCATCCCCTTCCAGACAAGCCGCTGGTGGCGGTTCTGGAAATAAGCTTGCCACTCAGCTGATAATGGACATGATGCTCCGAAACCCCTCGCCGGCAGCATCATCACACCTGACCTTCCCCGCCCTCTTCAGATCCACCGGTTCGCAGGCGCGGGTGCAGGTGCAATAGGCTCGGGCCGGAGAAGGGACCCACTCGCCGTTCACATAGAAATGGGTGGAGTGCGCGCAAAACCGGCATTTTTCGACTGCCTCCCGTTTATGGGGGGTGCATTGCACGGACCCTGCGGTGATCTCCCTCTCTCCCTTCAATCGTACATCTCCACCCGGTACCCTGCCCCTCGCAGGCGGGATGCTGCTTCGTCAAGATCGGTCCCGAGAGATCCTTCCCAGAGTGCCTGAAGGGCAGGGTCGGCCGTAACAAGGCTTTTCTTTCCTTTCAAGGTGCCGACGAGCGAACCATCTTTTCCATAGACCCGCATCCTGGCGCAGGCAAACTCCCTGCAGAAGCGCGGGCGGGTCCCGTAGATCGCACAGGAATAGCCCTCGTCCCCCTCGTCTTCCAGGAGAAAGGGGCACCAGTTCCCTTCCCCATTTTCCTCGTCACTGAACCGGTCCCTGCAATCCCTCTCGATGACCACTTCTCTTGTTTCCTGCCCGAGTTCATGCCGGCAGAGAAACCGGAAAGGGCCAAGTCTCCCGAGGATCTTCACATAGGGCTTCATACTCATGCAGCACTTCCCGCACCTGGTGCAGACAAACTCGCCCACTTCTCCATCCTCCCGGTTTCGAGAAAAAGATTTGTAAGGAGAGATTCTTCAAGATATGTATGAAGGTCTGCATCATGT
>JAVVFN010000177.1:0-3036 GCA_032250645.1 Methanomicrobiaceae archaeon
TTCGTCGCGATTGTCGCAGGGATCGTGGAACTCATCTCTCCTGTGGACGACAACCTCACCATCCCGGTGAGCGTCTGCGTGATCCTCTCCCTGCCGCTCGCTCCCCTCTTCATGTAACCAGAAAACAAATTGCCCCAGGGGAGGTTCACGGCATACCTCTTTCGGCCCTATGGTACATCTCGTAGTGCCCGCGGGCTCTTCAATGCCGTTTCGAACCTGGGGACTGGATGTACCGCAGCACAGATTCTCAACACACGGGATACGGTTCCATGGTATATGATGGTGGGTTCCTTCACCGGGTAGTTACCGCTTTTCCCGGTGAATACATCACATCCTGGCATCGTGCCTTCTGAACCTGTGTTCGGTGCCGTGTAGGGGTTCAGACGCATCATGCCCTTATACCGTTTTGTGGCATGACGCTCACCCCTGTCACGGGTGGGTATTTACCGTGTTGCCTTTCCCTGAGGCAGTGACCGTATGGCGTACAAAGTATTTAAAAATTTTGATCTATTGTCTGTTTATCTGCTCCGGGATCCGGGGTAGGAGTGAGGGGAGCGCATCCTGCGGGGATAACGAAAAACCCGATTCCTTTATTGGATACCCGGAAGATGAAGTGGTGTGGAGCACGGACGGGAGGATGGCAGGGAGAGGATCTCGGCTATTGAGAGCTGTGAGTATGCGAGGCTCAATGGGCTATGGACCGTAGCCCTGGGAGAGGAGGTCCGGGTGGCGATGGATGCCCGTGGGAAGGAGAACGGGTTTGGGGTGATCCACGGGGGCGCCATCTTCACGCTTGCCGACCAGGCCTTCGGGCTCGCAGCAAATTTGCGGGGTGAAGGCCAGGTAGCGATCTCTGCCTGCATCAGGTATCTTTCCCCGGCGACCGGCCGGCTTGAGGCAGTGGCGAGACTCGTGGACGAGAACGAAGAGACCTCTATCTACGAGGTACAGGTCCTGGCCCGGGACAGGGTTGCGGCAGTCTTCATGGGGACCGGGTACAAGATCAGGGGAGATCGGTGATCTCCACAGGCCGCCTGTTGATCATCCTGATCGCCGGTACTTTAGCCGGTGCAGCCTTTATGCTGCGGGGCCTCCTCGTTCTGATCATCGTGGCGGTCTCGATCGCCGTAGTGGTCCAGCCGCTCTTCTCCCGCATCTGTGCAAGAACGAAAAACCGGCATGTGGCCGCCCTTACCACCACGCTCCTTGTGCTGATGGTCCTCTCAGTGGTGGTGGGGTTCTCTGCCATGGTGATATGGGAGAACCGGGACTATATCACGGAGATCGGGAGCGAAATCCTGCTCCTGCTGGACGAAAGTTCGGGCAGCCTTCCCCTCTTCCCTCTCTCAATTCCGGGGCTTGAAGGATGGGCGAGGGTCCAGATCGGAGAACTGGCCGCATTCTCGGGAGATATGGTGCTCAGAACACCCTGGGCCGTCCTCCAGCTGACGGTCATCTTCCTTGTGCTTTACTGCTGCCTCGTCTGGGGGAGACCGGTGCTCAAAGAAGTGGAAAGGCTTCTCCCTCAGAGAAACCGGCAGATCGCTGAGCGCATCGTTGTCCCGGTGAAAAACACCCTCTATGCGATCTATGTCGTGCACCTTTCCACCGCACTGCTCACCTTTCTCATCGCCATCCCGTTCTTCTTCTTCCTTGGCTGGGGGCACGAGATCTTCTTCGCGCTCATCGCGGGCATCTTCCAGCTCTTCCCCATGATCGGAGATTCGGTACTGATGGCGATACTCCTCGTCTATTCTCTTGCCAGCGGGGACCTCCGGTCGGCAGTCCTCATCGCCGCCGTCGGATATCCGGTGGTGAGCGCCCTCCCGGACATGTACTACCGTCCCCTGATGATGGGGTCGAGGACTGCCATCCACCCGGTCTACATGTGGATAGGGTTCTTCGGCGGCGCAATCGCGATGGGAACGGTCGGCATCCTGATAGGGCCGGTGATCGTCGCGCTCGTGGTCGCGGCGTACGGGATCTTCATTGAGGAGCTGGAGCATGCGGGAGGAGAGGCAAGACCACAATAACCTCTGGACAAGGAAAAAAGAGTTCAGGGAGGTCCTGGCACGTACCAATCGGGAAGGACGAATTCAGCCTCGGCGTGCCTCTCCGGCCAGACGATGAGGGGGCGAAGCTCGGCGACCGACTCGTCCCAGACGAGCTGCTCCATGTAGAGCTCGAACTTGGCCTCCCTGTAATCGGGAGTGAAGCGGAGGGTGGCATCCTGCATGGGTTCGATGATCTGCGGCATCTCGATGGCGACGATGGCACCGGTCACCGCACCCTTCTCAAGGGTACCTGCGGACTCGATCGCTTCTTTCGCGATATAGACCCCCTCGTAGGTGGAGGCGCCCATCATGCTCGGGGACGATCCCCATCGTGCCTTGTATCCCTCCCGAAACGCGGTCACCCGAGCTTCAAGCGGACCTTTGGGCATGGTATAGGGAGAGAACCGGCTTTCGATGACCGAGTACTCGCCGAACATTCCTACCCCGGTATAATAGTCCGGGTCGTCATTGCACTCCACGGCGAGGAAGATGGTATCGAGGCCCAAATCCCGTCTTGCCTGGGTCACGAGGGGGATCTGTTCATTGAGGAAGGTGGCAGGGTAGATGACATCGGGCTGCGCCGCCTTCACTGTAGTGAGGGGGGTGCGGAAGTCAGTCTCGCCCATCTTGAAACTCTCCTCGGCCACGATCTGGATGGAGAGGCCTCTCTCCTCGATCGTGCGGGTGACGGCGCTCTGCACGCCCTTGCCATAGGGGCTGTCCTGGTAGATGATGGCAAGGCGCAGGGGCCGGTCCGCCGGGTAGCCGAATCTCTCGGTGAGCGCGGAGCGTATCACATCATCCACAAAGAGGGTCGTCTGTTCCCCGTAATCGTCCGTGGTCGGGCAGTAATGGAACATCGTGCCGGTATCGATGTCAGTACGCCGGGTGATGGTGGGGGTGGAAGCCCCGGTGATGATGTAGGGGGCCTGGTATTCGGCCACGATCGACTGGTGGGCTGAGACCACGGCGCTCGAGAACC
>JAVVFN010000178.1:0-2992 GCA_032250645.1 Methanomicrobiaceae archaeon
CGATTTCGTGCATCGCAAACCGCCCGAGGCCGCCGCCCCGCCACCCGAGGTGGCAGCCAAGGCACACGATATGGTCACCCCGGTGGCCGATGACGATCATCCCTGACACCTCTCGGAGGTTTGGTCGGATCGCGCCATTGTCCTCACCTCTGCACCCCGCGCTCTTATATCTTCGCCTAAATCCACCGGCGGACCTTCTTCTGGTAGACGCGGCTGGAATATCCCTTCGCAGATCTCCTCTTCCATCGGAATGAAGATCCGGTCCATCAGGATGATGAAGGCGACCGGGAAGAGGAACGCGAAGGCCTTTCCGGAAAGAACTGCTGCATCGAGGAGGATTGCCGCCATGCCCAGGTACATGGGGTGCCGGCTGACCGCAAAGGGGCCCCTCTCGATGAGGGTGAGGTTTCCTCACCGGGCCTGACGGTCGTCCCGTGCTCTTTGAAGAGGCGGTCTGTCCAGAGGTTGATCCAGACCCCGAAGGCGATCGCCGGGATCCCGGCATAAGTCAGGGGAGGTGGGCACAACCGCGATGTGGGTAACAGCAAGCCCGGAGAGCAGGAGCCAGAAGTAGGTGGGGGGGCAGGATCTTCATCTGAATGATCGTGTTCTCACCACGCGATAACCATTGTGGAAAATTGCATCTTTCCATAAGTCCCAGCTCTAAAAGAGAGAAGGATGGCAGGTCTGAGAATACGCCGGGGAGAGATCGGGGACGCTAACGCGATCGCCGCACACAACCTCGCGATGGCAGAGGAGACAGAAGGGAAGATGCTGGACCCCGTGACCGTGGAGAGGGGAGTTCGGGCGGTCCTCGAAGACCCGTCGCTTGGATTTTACATGGTTGCCGAGGAGGACGGACGGGTCATCGGTCAGTGCATGGTGACGCCTGAGTGGAGCGACTGGAGGTGCAGGCATTTCTGGTGGGTCCAGAGCGTGTACGTCGTCCCGGACCGCCGAAGGAATGGAGTATTTCGCCGGATCCTCGCCGCGGTACAGGAGGAGGCGGCACTCGACCCGGATATTGCCGGGATTCGCCTGTATGTCGACCGCGATAACACCACGGCACAGGCGGCGTACCGGGCGCTCAATTTTACGGAGAGCCGCTACCTGATGTTCGAAGACGGCTCTTCGTAGCGGACAGCAAAGCCGGACAATCCTTCCGGCTCTTCCCACTCCACCTCAATATCCTTCACAATGGCGGCAGGCGGGCCCCGGCGGCAGAACGCGACGAGCGCCTCCACCGCCTCCCGGCGCCCTTCAAAGACCGCCTCTACCCGCCCTTCCCGCGTGTTGCGGACCCAGCCTGCCATGCCCAGCCGTGCCGCTTCGTCCTGCACCGAGTAGCGGAAGTAGACGCCCTGGACCCGGCCGCTGACCCGGACATGCGCCCGCACGGTCTCAGGAGATGGGTGCATAGATCTCGGTGAGGATCTCCTCTGGCCCCACTTCATGCGGATCATTGAGGTAGACTTCCCGCATCGGCCCGGTGATGGTCTTTTTCTGCTCCGCGATCCACGCAAAGAGCAGGTTATAGGTCGGCTCGCATGCCTCGTAGGGGCCTTTGTGCACGACCCTTGCCATCCTTCCACCCGGGAGGGTATAGGAACGGACCTCCCCCTCCCCCTCCGGTTTTCCTGCCACCGGGACGGCGATCTCCACGTCCGCAGTGCCTTTCTGGTCGGCGGTCATGGCCTCTTCCCTGGACTGCTCGTGCATCACGAAGATGGGCGGCCCGGTCATCGCGACCCCCTTCTCCATCGCAAACATGCACACCGTCATGATCAGTTGGGGGATGATGGCGTAGTGGCCGCGCTTCCGTATCCCGAGCACGGCCATGTCCGGGACCATGACCACCTCAATATCCTCCATGATCAGAGGTAGGTGACGCCAGGGATGTATAATGGTTGGTCCCGCACGGGTGTGTCACCCCACCCGGTAGACGAGGTGCAGGGAGCCGTCCCCCGTGGGCTCGCAGCGCTCAAGCGAGAGAGGGATGGCTTTTTCTTTCTCCTTTTCGCTCCTGTAGAGTGGTGTGGCGAGGGTCCTGGAGAGGGCCGGGACCAGGATGACACTGATCTCGTCCACCAGCCCGGCATCGAGGAGCACGCGGTTGAGGGTGCCGCCGGTGTCGGTAACGAGTGTCTCTGCCCCGTACAGTTCCCTCAACAGGTCGAGTGCCCGGGCGAGATCCACCCGGTCTTCCCCTGCGGTGATGGTATCATACTGCCGGTCGGCAAGATAGCGGCGGTACCGCTCAGGCGTCTTTTTCGAGAGGAGAATGATAATCCCCTTGGTATACTCCATCCTCCGGTACAAGTGGAGGCGCCCCTCCAGCACTCCCCTGCTGTCCACCACCACCCACATCGGGCGCGGATCGTCCTGGCGGCATTCGGGCCGGATAAAATCGGCCTCTGTCTCAGGGGGTATCTCGTCGTGGGCCAGGAGCACGGTCCGTGAGCCCACGAGCACCGCATCCGGTCTCCACGCAAGGAGGCGGGAGTAATAGGTTCCCAGATCCACAATAAATCCGGTAAGTGAACCGTTCAGGCTCACCGCATTGCTGAGAATGACCTTCGGGCGCATATACCCAAATCTTCCTCCTCCTCCTGAATGAACCTGCCTGTCCCGGGCAACTTTCATATACACCTTTGCCGTTTACTGCTCCTCATGTATGACATCGTCAGGGTCATCAAGCTGGAAAACGGCGTCCAGATCGTCTATGATATGAAGACATCGATCGAAGAGGACCATTTCCTGTACAGTGCGCTCATCGACCAGAAGATCAATGCCCTCGATCTCATCAACAATCCCGAGGATTACTGGATCGATACCGAGAAGCACCTGATTGTACCCAAGAAATAACACAACCCGGAGAGAACGTTCATCTCCCCCGGCACCGACGGGAATATATGACCGAGCAAATGCTGGGGAGGCCGATCCAGCTGGAGAACCTGGTTGCCTACCAGGAGGGGACCATCTCGAGCAGGAC
>JAVVFN010000179.1:0-2986 GCA_032250645.1 Methanomicrobiaceae archaeon
TAGTAAAGGTCGCTACTACAGTGAGATTGAAAGCAACCCGATACACCCCTACGTCCGCGTTAACAAGGAAATACCCGATTAATATCGTATCCGCATATGTGAAGACGAGGGCCCCACTCGATGAGAGAAATGACCAGAACGAGAATGAAAAGAGGCTTTTTACATGTCGCCAGGCAAACCGGACAAGATCAAGATCCAGAAAGCAGAGGTTCATCAGGCTGGCAATGATCAAACCCGCCACGAAGCCGCCCGCAAGCCCGGCAAGGCCGTACCCAAGGACGACCGCGATAACCTGGATGACGAATTTTGAGGTCTCATTTAAAAAAACACTGAACTGGTGAACTCCCACTTTCCCCCGCCCGTATACCCCACCACTTGTTATACTGAATACGACTGCAACAACCACCGCAATAATCAGCCATGAATAAAGTCCCGCGGTTGTCAGGTCAACTAGAAACGGCCTCGCAATAATCAACGCAGATATCGAGAAGACGAGGAAAAGCACCCGGAGCACCACGAACGCGGAGAAGTACTTTTCAGCCTCTCTTCCCTCGCTGATCCTCTTGACCGCAGCTCCACCTATCCCCCCATCTCCAATGAGATTAAAGACCCCGAAATACGCCAAAAGAAGGAAATAGGCACCGAGGATCGAGGGGCCCAGCACCCGGGCAAAATAGATGGTGGTAAAGAACCCGACGATGGTCATGCCGATAGATGAGCCAAGCGATACGATGCTCTGCCGCTGGATTTGATCCACGTTCATCAGGCGGGAATGGAGCCCTACAAGGGGATTCACATGTACTGGTAGCTGGTGCCAAACGGTTAACCATTTCTAAATGAAGGAATAATCTTCACACAAAGGGGAGGAATCAACCAGAATGAAGATCTCAATTATCGGTTCCGGATATGTGGGCCTTGTAACGGGGGTATGCTTTGCGGAACTTGGGAATCATGTAACCTTTGTGGATGTCGATAAAGCGAAGGTCGCTGCTATCAATTCCGGAAGATCCCCCATATATGAACCCGGTCTCGAATCACTCCTCTCAATAAATATCTCCCATATCTCAGCTACCACCAGTTACGAAGAAGCAATCCCCCCTACCGAGATCACCTTCATCTGCGTCGGCACTCCCTCGAACCCCGACGGCTCGATCGATCTCACCTACATCCGTTCAGCAAGTGCCGCACTGGGAACTGAAATCAGTAAGAAACCCGAACATCACACCGTCATCGTAAAGAGCACTGTCCTCCCGGGATCCACTGAGCAGGTGGTCAAACCAATTCTCAAGGAGCACTCTTCCAACTTCGGTCTTGGAGTCAACCCCGAATTCCTGCGCGAGGGTAGTGCAGTCTCAGACTTCTTCTCGCCCGACCGCATCATCCTCGGGTGCGAGGATCCAGATACCCGGAAGGTCCTGGAATCGCTCTACTCCTCATTTACCTGCTCAAAACTCGTCTGCAAACTCAGGACCGCGGAGATGATCAAGTACGCGAGCAATGCCTTCCTCGCCACCAAGATCAGCTTCGCAAACGAGATCGGGAATTACTGCAAGAAGCTCGGAATCGATACCGAACAGGTCTTCCAGGGCGTGGGGATGGATGCACGGATCAACCCGGCCTTCTTTCGGTCCGGCCTCGGGTTCGGCGGTTCCTGCTTTCCGAAGGACGTCCGCGCCCTCATCGCCGGGGCAAAGGAGGCAGGTGTTCCCGTCCCGCTCCTTGAGGCAGTCATTGGGGTGAACGAGAACCAGCCGGGAATGGCCATCTCGCTCCTCAAAAAACACGTCCCCGTGCTCAAAGGAGCCCGCATCGGAATCCTCGGCCTCTCCTTCAAGCCGGAGACCGATGATATCCGAGAGAGCAGGGCTATCCCGCTCATCGCCGCCCTCCTCTCAGAGGGTACAGTGGTGGTGGCCTACGACCCAGTGGCAGAGGACGCGATGCGCCAGCTCTTCCCCGCCATCGAGTATGCAAAAAGCGCTGCTGATGCCCTTTCAACAGACGCGGTTATCATCGCCACAGAATGGGAGGAGTTCGAGCACCTCGACTACCGGGACAAGATCGTGATCGACGGGAGAAGAATCACAAAAGCCCAGAAAGAAGCAAGAATTTACGAAGGGGTATGCTGGTGAGATGAGAATGGAAGCATCAGTAACAATCAAATGGTATCGAACCATGAACGAGGCAGAGCATCGAATATCATCTGAAAATTTACAATTTCAGGGAGGTTCAGCATGAAGACATTGATCCTTGCCGGCGGCATCGGAACCCGCCTCTTCCCCCTGAGCCGCGGTCTCTTTCCTAAACAGTTCCTTCCCCTCTTCAACAATGAATCACTCTTCCAGAAGACGGTGAGCCGGGCACTGCTCCATTCAGACCCTGACGAGATCTTCATCGTCACCAACGAGAAGCACAGGTTCCTTGCCAAAGACCAGACAAGCGAGAACTGTCGGGACTGCACCATTCTCATCGAGCCCGAGGGAAAGAACACACTCCCGGCGATCTATTACGGCATCTCCGATATCGTAAATAAATTAGGAAGCTCGAACGTAGCGATATTCCCCTCCGATCACCTGCTCGAGACGACCAGTGCCTATCACAAGGCTGTCATCGCTGCAGAGAAACTCGCAAAAACCCACCTTGTCACATTCGGCATCACCCCCACCCACCCGCACACAGGATATGGCTACATCCGCCCGGGAGAAGAGATCGGAGACGGCTTTGCAGTTGAATCATTCGTGGAAAAACCGGATGAGAAGACCGCTCAGCAGTATATCGCGAACGGATACCTCTGGAATTCGGGGATGTTCCTCTTCAATTCGGACCTCTTCTTTGAGGAGTGCAGGACACATGCACCAGAAGTCGGAGAGGCTTTCACTCGCCCTGTGAAAGAAGCCTTTTCCCGCCTTCCCGCAGTTTCTGTCGATTATGGCATTATGGAAAAGACCGCAAAGGCAGCAGTGGTCCCCCTCAATGTCCCCTGGAA
>JAVVFN010000017.1:0-13261 GCA_032250645.1 Methanomicrobiaceae archaeon
GCCGGGGAGACGCCAGCGACTACTGCGGTGCCGGTTACAGGGGCGAGAAGCGCGGCATGCGGGGCGGGCGCCTCGAGGTCTTCGGAGACGCCGGAGACCTTGCGGCAGAGACCCTCTCGGGGGGCACCGTGATCATACACGGAAATGCCGGGGATCTTTCGGGCGCAGAGATGAAGGAGGGGACGCTCCTCATCATGGGCGACTGCACCCGCGTCTGCGCGAACATGAGCGGCGGAACGGCGTATGTCCACGGCAGGGTCGGGGACATGATCCCCACCTTCCGGAACGAAGGGAAGGAGCGGGTGGAAGGCGTGGAATTCACCAGATTTTCGGGAGATATCGCCAATAGAGGAAAGGGAACGCTTTTTATAAAGGATTATCAATATATGGAATAATGCTCAGGCACACGTGCGGCTACGAAGCGTCCATCTTCTGCAAGAAGTGCGGACGACCACTGGCATTCCATGAACGCGGCGGGCTCTGGTGTCCTCACTGCGGGAGAAGGATCTCCATTGTATGTCCCGGATGCGGCGACAAGTGGTGATCAGAGCTGCATTCGCATCCACCGGGCGTATTCCCGGCGAAGATTCTCTTTCTCTTCCCCTGAAAGATCTCTTTTTCCGGTCTTGTGAAGGTATTTTTCCAGCTCGTCCACGATCCGCTCGGCATCCACGTGATCCTGGACCTCAAGGTAGAGCGGAGTCTTCCCGATATCGATGGCTGTTCCACAGACATAGCAGAGTTTCCAGCGCTGGAAGTGATCCGCATAGGTGAAGGTGTGGCAACCGGGGCACCGGATAACCCGATACATGATCATGGCAACTTTCCCGCCTGAAGGATATGAAACTTGCCCTGTTTTTCGGAGTTTTTGACGGGGGGGCTCCGCCCCCGGCTCCCGGGCAGGATAGGATCCCCTCATATAGCGTCATGACCGGTTCGTATGCTCCGCTCAAGGCGTCTATCCTGTCGCGGGGTGGGTCCGGGGGGGGGGTGCCAATCCCCTCCCGGTCTTGCGTCTCTGACGGGGACTCCGCCCCCGGCCCCCGGGCAGGATATGTCCCTTAGATAGCGACCTCGTTCGATCTCGGTTGCTCCGCTCAAGGCGTCTATCCTGTGGGGGGTGGGTCCGGGAGGGGGATCTCCCCCTCCAGGTCAGCATTGGTTCGAGCTCCTTTACCGATGGGCCTATGACGGGGGCTCGGCCCCCGGCCCCCGGACAGGATAGGATCCCCTTGGATGGAATTCTCATTCGATTACCTTGCTCCACTCGAGACGTCTATCCTGTCGCAGGGTGGGTTCCGGAGGGGTGAGAGTCGCCTCCCGGTCTAGCGCTTCCATTGCGCCCCGATCGCCAATCACAAACCTATTTGCCATGATGGAGCCGATAATACCCCTGATGAATATCGAGATTATTCCTGTGGAGAAACTTCCCCTCATCCGGAAAGGAGACGATCTTTCGGCGCTGATCTGCGAGAAGGTGGAGTTTTCTGACGGGGATATCCTCTGCGTCGCTTCATCGGTCTATTCCAAGGCGAAGGGTCACGTGCGGGAGCTCTCCTCCATCACCCCCGGGGAGCGGGCGAGCCGGATCGGCGAAACGTGCGGGGAGGACCCCCGTTTCATCCAGGCGGTGCTCGATGAGTCTGTCGACGTGCTGCTCGAGCACCCCTTCGTCCTCTCCTCCCTCCCCTGCGGGCATGTGGGGGTCCGTGCCGGCGTGGACCAGAGCAATATCGAGGACGGAAAGATCATCGTGCTCCCTCCCGACCCGATGTCTGCAGCCCGCGAGATTGCGCAGGGGATCTATCGGTGCTGCGGTCGGCGCGTCCGGGTCATCCTGACCGATACCTGCGGGAGATCGTTCCGGAGGGGCCAGACGGGGACTGCCATCGGCTGGAGCGGGATGACGGCGATCAGGGACTTCCGCGGGGACACCGATCTCTTCGGCCATGTGCTCCGCATCACCGAGGAGGCGGTGGTGGACGAGATCGCGGGCTTTGCCAACTTCGTAATGGGAGAGAGCGACCGTGCGGTGCCTGCAGTGGTATTCCGTAACTGCCCGGAGTGGAATGGGCACGACCAGATCTACTTCTCGAAAGAGGAGGATATCATCCGCAAAGCGCTAGAAAAAAGGGATCAGTAGATGAGGTTTATAATATAGGTCAGGATACCGATGACGCCCGCGACGATGAGCACGGTGACCGGGTTGATGTTTATTGCCCGCCGGTCTTCACTGTCGTAATAGGTCACCAGGCCCGCGGAAGAAACAAGCCTCCCGCCTCTTTTCTTCGCCATACAAAACTATTTTGCACTCCAAACATATAAAGGAGAGGCAGACTCACCCATGCAGGAAGTCCTCACCGTCACCGGCCATGCCTTCGTGGGCGAGGATCTCGAGATGCAGGGCGTCCGGATCGTCGTCGAAAACGGCATCATTGCATCGATCGAAGAGATCTCACGGCCTGAGCATTACTGGATCCTTCCCTCGTTCTTCAATGCCCACACGCATATCGGCGACACCATTGCCATGGACATTCCTGCACAGGGGACGCTCGAGGAGCTGGTGGCCCCGCCGTACGGGCTCAAACACCGGCTGCTCGCCGCAACGCCCCCGGAGCTCCTGGTGGAGGGGATGCGCAGGTCGGCACGGGCGATCATCCGTTCAGGGACGGCAGGGTTTGCCGACTTCCGTGAGGGAGGAGGGGACGGGGTCCGCATCCTGCAGGCCGCACTTGCCGGACTCTCCTGCCGGGCTATCATCCTTGGCAGGGATGGGGGCGAGCTCAATTCCCACGGGATCGGTATTCCCCAGTACACCGCAGGGATCGAGGATGCGGTGGGGGAGATGCGGAAGGCGGGGAAATTCGTGGCGATCCATGCGGGCGAGAAGGACCCCCTTGATGTGGATCGTGCGCTCGATCTTGCGCCCGACCTCCTGGTGCACGCCACCCATGCGACCGAGCGCCAGCTGCGCCGTTGTGCGGAGGAGGAGATCCCGATCGCCGTATGTCCGCGTTCGAACTGGGCGCTGGGGGTCTCACGGTCCCCGGACCACCCGCCGGTGCGCCGCATGCTCGACATCGGGTGCACGCTGTGTCTCGGGACAGACAACGTGATGTTCGTCCAGCCTGACATGTTCAGGGAGATCGCCTTCCTCTCCCAGGTCTACCGCGTAGAACCGTTAGAATGTCTGAAGATGGCTATTTCGGCCTCCTCATGCTTTGGACCGCCTTTCTACCTCGAGAGGGGGAACGAGGCAAATTTCATGGTCCTCGACCCCGCGCGCGGCAACCTTGATTTTTCCCGCGATCCTGCTGCAACTATCGTCAGGCGTATCGATCAGGACGCGATTGCGCGAAACGTTTTAAGCAGCCAATCGAAATAATTAAAGAGAATTTGTTTTGTGAGGTCAGCGATGTTTACCAGAATTGTTGCCGCAATCGATGGATCCCCGGTCAGTAAAAAAGCGCTCGAATATGCCATCGACGAGGCGAAGGCATGGAACTCGGACCTCCATGCAGTATACGTGATCGAGACGGGCATGCTCTCGTCCATTCCAATGGACAACACGCTCGAAGTGATCTACGCGCTCCTTGAGAACGAAGGGAAAGAGACCCTGGAGTATGCCCGAAACCTGGCAGCAACCGCGGGTATCACGATCATGACGCACATCAAACAGGGACATGCAGGAAACGAGATCCTCAGCCTCGCGGAGAGCGAGAAAGCAGACCTTATCGTCCTTGGATCACATGGGAAGACAGAGATTGACCGTTTTCTCTTAGGAAGCGTTACCACCTACGTGGTGCGTCACAGCAATATCACGACCATGGTGGTGAGATCATAGAGGCAAGACCTGTTCGCGACTTCATGACCGGTGACGTGGTCTGCGTGGAGATTCCTGGAAACAGGGACGATGTCCTTCGCATCCTCAAGCGCACGGGCATATCCGGTGTCCCGGTACTGAAAGGCGGAAAGCTGGTGGGGATCATCACCCGCAAGAACCTCCTCCGGAACGCAGAGGAGATGCAGCTCGGGCTCCTGATGACTCCCGATCCCCTCACCATCAGCCCGGATGCAGATATCAGGGACGCGGCAGCGATCATGGTGGAGTACAATATCCGGAGGCTCCCCGTGGTAGAGGACAGGGAACTGGTGGGGATCCTCAGTGTCTCCGATCTCGTGGGTGCCGTCGCCCAGATGCGGATCAAAGACGAGATCAAGAACCAGTACTGCGTCCATACCTTTGCCCTCTGGGAGGAGACTCCGCTCCCGCTGGTCGGGAGGATCATGGAGATCTCAGGATTCGATGCGATCCCCATCCTCAACGAGGAGTCGCAGCTCACCGGGATCATCTCCGAGCGTGACCTCATCCGCCACTCCTCCATCGAGGACACTGTGCAGGTGAGCGATTTCTCGAACGGGACCGATGATGACGAGTGGACATGGGAGTCCATCCGCGATATGCACACCATCTCCTACGGCATTTCAAGGGTCCAGCTTCCCGACCGCCCGGTCAAGACCGCGATGATCCGGGAAGTCATCGCGGTACCGCAGAACGCCGAGATCAGCGAATGCGCACTGAAGATGAAGCGTGCGAGGGTGGACCAGCTGCCGGTGATCAACGGCGACAAGCGCCTTATCTCCATGCTCTTTGACAAGGAGCTCGTCAAGGTTCTTCTGGAGAGCCAGAGCTAGATTGCCGGGAAGCGACCCACCCCCATTTTTATGTCGGAAAGGAAAGGATAATAGGGAATTCGCGATAACAATAACATTTAAGGAACAGTAATTCCTTGTAATACCTGAAACGCTTTTATTCATTTTCAGCGTAAATCAGTGGGGGATTTGATTATGTTTGCAGAATCCAAGGAGATTTATACCGGTACCACCACCATCGGGATCGTGTTTGATGACGGAGTGGTCCTCGCCACCGAGAAACGCGCAACCATGGGAAACATCATCGCCAGCAAGAAGGCCAAGAAAGTATACCAGATTGCAGACCGTATCGGGATGACCACTGCAGGCGGGGTCGGCGACGCCCAGCAGCTTGCCCGGATCATGCAGGTGGAATGCAGCCTCTACCAGGTACGGCGCGGAAAGCCGATCACCGTGGGCGCGGCATCGACAATGCTTTCCAACTACTTGAACCAGAACCGGTTTTATCCCTACTACGTCCAGTTGCTGGTGGGCGGGATCGACCCGACCGGTCCGAGCGTCTACTCGGTGGACGCCCTCGGCGGAGCGTCCAAGGAGGACTCGCTCGTGGCAACCGGATCGGGATCGCCCTTTGCGTTCGGAGTGCTCGAGGACCGGTTCGAGAAAAACATGAGCGAGAAGGAGGCGGTCGACCTTGCCGTCCGTGCGCTCAAGTCGGCCATGAAGCGTGATATCGGCTCAGGTGAGGACATCAGCGTGGTGGTCATCACCAGGGATAAATTTGAAGAATTCTTGATAGAGGGACCCTCCGCGGTCACAACATAACTATTTTCAGGACGGTTTTAATGTTCATCGAGGAGAGGCTCCAGGAACTGAAAGAAAAGATCAACCGGAAGGTCCCGGCCGGGATCACCGTGTCCGAGGTGGAGTTCGAGGGGCCGGAGCTGGTCATCTACACCGATGACCCCAAGAAATTCGCCGACCAGGCGGACCTGATCAAGATCCTCGCCCGTGACCTCCGCAAGCGCATCGTGGTCCGGCCGAACGTCCTCGAGGACCCGGAACCTGCTGCCCGGATGATCCGCTCGGTGGTCCCGGAGAATGGGGGGATCACGGATCTCTTCTTCGATGCCGATACCGGCGAGGTGCTGATCGAGGCAGAGAAACCCGGCGTGGTGATCGGGAAGAACGGGGTCACGCTGCGCGAGATCACGAAGAATATTGGATGGACGCCGAAGGTCGTCAGGACTCCCCCCATCGAGAGCGTGACCGTCAAGCAGATCCGCCAGTACCTCCGTTCTGTCAAGGACGATCGGAAGGCCCTGCTCCGGGCTATCGGGCGCCGGATCCACCGTGACGTGACCTCAAAGGACCAGTGGGTGCGGGTGACCATGCTCGGGTGCTGCCGGGAGGTGGGCCGTGCGGCGTTTCTCCTCTCCACACCCGAGAGCAGGATCCTCATCGACTGCGGCGAGAAGCCGAGCAACTCGAACGGCTACCCGTACCTGTACGTGCCCGAGATCTATCCCCTCAACTCGATCGATGCGGTGGTCATCACCCATGCCCACCTCGACCACTGCGCCCTTGTGCCCCTCCTCTTCAAGTACGGCTACGAGGGACCGGTCTACAGCACCCCGGCGACCCGTGACCTCGCGGCGATGCTCCAGCTCGACTACATCGAGGTGGTGAGCAAGGAGTCAGAACGAGCCCCCTACTCCTCAAACGAGGTCAAGGAGTACCTCAAGCACTCCATCACCCTCAATTACGGGAGCGTCACCGATATCGCGCCCGATATCAAGCTGACCTTCCACAATGCAGGGCACATCCTCGGGTCCGCCATCGCGCACTTCCATATCGGGGAAGGGCTCTATAACATCGCGTTTACCGGCGACTTCAATTACGGGAAGACCCGTCTCTTCGGGCCCTCGGTGGTACAGTTCCCGCGCCTCGAGGCGCTCTTCGTTGAGAGTACCTACGGCGGATCACAGGACATGCAGCCGGCGAGGAAGGACGCCGAGGACAGGCTTTATGAGGTGGTGAGCACGACCGTCGAGCGGGGTGGGAAGGTGATCATCCCTGCTTTCGCCGTGGGGAGGTCGCAGGAAGTGATGCTCGCTCTCGAGGAGGGGATGCGGAACGGGAGGATCCCCCCGGTGAAGGTCTACCTCGACGGGATGATCCGGGAAGCGACCGCCATCCACACCACCTACCCCGAGTATCTCAACAGCGAGCTGCGCAACCTCATCTTCAAGGAAGGGATGAACCCCTTCCTTTCAGACTGCTTTGTCCAGGTGGACTCGGCAGCGGTGCGGGAGCAGGTGATGAGCGGTCCTCCCTCGGTCATTATCACCACGAGCGGCATGCTCAACGGCGGCCCGGTGATGGAATACCTCCGCAACCTCGCCTCCGAGAAGGAAAACTCCCTGGTCTTCGTCGGCTACCAGGCGGACGGCACCATGGGGCGGAGGATCCAGAAGGGGTGGCGCGAGATCCCCATCGGCCGGCGGGAGACGATCGTGATCAACCTCGAGATCGTCACGGTGGACGGGTTTTCCGGGCATTCGGACCGCCGGCAGCTGATGAACTACGTCTCCCACCTCTCCCCGCGCCCTGAGAAGATCTTCACCATCCACGGCGACGAGAACAAGACCATCGACCTCGCCAGTTCCATCTACAAGAAGTTCCGCATCGAGACCCATTCTCCGATGAACCTCGAGACCTACAGAATGGTGTAAATGCGGCAGAGTCTCCCCCTTCTGGCCGGGATCTTTGCCATTATGGCGTTGTCAAACGCCATCGTCCCCGTTCTCCCCTCTTTTGCCGAAGAGGCCATCTGGATCCAGAGCACCATCTTTTCAGCGTATTTCCTGGGTGCGTTCCTGACCGTTCTCCCTGCAGGCGTGATCGCAGACCGGGTCGGGAATGTGCTCCTCATCAGGACCGGCCTCTTCCTGACCCTGGCGAGCGGGGTCGCGATTGTCGCCTTTCCCTTCGCCCTCCCCGTCTTCATCGCCCGGTGCATCGAGGGGATCGGGGCCGGGCTCTTCGTCTCCTCCGCGCTCTCGTGGGTCAACTCGCAGACCGACCACGTCCGGCTGAGCGGCCACTTCATCGCCGCCCTCAACCTCGGGCTGGTGAGCGGGCTCCTCGGGACCGGCTGGCTCGCCGAGTCGGCCGGGCGGCTCGGGGGGATGGTGCTCTTCACCGCGATCGCAGGGATCTCACTGATCTCCATCTTGGTCGTCAAAAAAAGCGAGGCCGATCTGCGGGCCAGGGGAGATGTCCGGTCCATCATCGCCGCCAATTTCTGGCTCTTCCTCTCGGCAGTGATCCTGACCGGCATCACCGGTGTGGTGACGGCGCTCTACCCCGAGTATACCGGTGAATCGGCGGCACTGCTCAGTATCCAGATCGGGACGATGTACACGGCGACCATCATCACCTCGATCATCGCCCCGCGGCTCCCGCTCCAGCCGGTCCCCACCATCCGCCTCTCCGCAGTGGCAATGGCGGCCGGGCTCTTCTGGTGCTACCTTGCTCCGCCCTTCGGCACGATTGCAGTATTCGCCGGGTTTGCCGTGATCGGGGGCTTTGCGGGCTTTGCGATCAATGCCCAGCTGGCGTTCCTTGCAGAGTCCGGGGTAAAACAGGGATCGGTGATGGGCCTCTACAATACCTCCACGTATGCGGGACTCACCTTTCTCCCGTTCTTCGCCGGGATTATTACCGAGCTCGACCTCTTCGCCCCGGACAGGTTCCTCCCGGCATTCCTGGTCATGGCGCTGATCACCGCCTCGATGGCATATTTCATCGGGCGGTGCACGTGCAGAAGGGCAGGCTAGATCAGGTGGATTCGGGGGATGACTCCCCCGTCTCGCACTGCCCGATTGAACCCATCACCGAGAGCACGGCGGGCATGACGATGATCGCCCCGATGAGCGAGAAGCCGACCGTGATCACGGTGACGATCCCGAAGTTCTTCACGATATTGAAGGTGGAGAGGAGGAGGGCGGAGAAGCCGAAGACCGTGGTCATGCCCGAGACGGTCACCGCGGTCCCGATCTTCTGCACGCTCTCCTGTATGGACGATATCATGTCCCTCCCCCTCGCCCGCTCTTCCTGGCACCGCTCCATGATAAGGATGGTGTACTCGGATGCCACTCCGATAGTCATGGAGCCGAGCACCGCGGTCATGGGCGAGTAGTCGATCCCGAGGACGAACATGATGACCCCGTTCCAGCCCACGATCATCATGATGGGGATAAGGGGTGAGATGGCGGTGATCTTCCGGTAGACGAGGAGGAGGAAAACAAAGATCAGGCCGAACCCGAGGAAGGTCATCTCGGTCTTCCCCTGCCGGATGTCGCCCATCAGGGAGGTGAACATCTCCAGCGTCCCGGTAGGGGTGGCGGTGATGCCGGGCGGGGGCGCCTTCCAGTCGAGGTCGCGCTCGACCTGTTTCACCATCCCGAGCGCCACCTCGTTCTCCATGTTCACGAGCGAGAACTGGATTACCGCATCGGTCCTCCCGTTCACGTACCCTTCCGTGATCTCGGGGGGGATCCTCGCCAGCGTCTCCATCACCTCGACCTCGGTCGAGGGGAGGACGCCGCCATTGTACATGGCGAGGGAGGAGGCGATGCTCTGGGCGCCGGTGACCTTGTCATTGTGAGTCACCTCGTACTCCGAAAACTCTTCTATCCACCGGAGCGTGTCCGGGTGGAGGACATTGTCACCCCGCACGTAGATGGGCATGCTCTCGGTGGAGCCCATCGTCCGGGTGACCTTCTTGAGGTCGACCACCGCGGGCATGTCCCGGGGGACGAAGGTGTCTTCATTGGTGTTGATGGGGATGGTGGCGTCGAGCTGGATACCCACCACGGCCACGAACCCGAGGACGAGGATGACCGGCACCGCGGTCCGCGCGATCTTTCCCGCGAGGCTCCCGAGGGCCCGGTCATAGAGCACCATGGGGTCGGAGAAACGCCCTTTACCCTTCTCCTTCGGTCGGTAGCGGGAGAGGATGCCGAAGGTGGGCACGATGAGGAGCGCCATCAGGTAGCAGGAGGCGACCCCGATGGTGCAGGTAAACCCGAAATCGCCCACCATGGGGACCGGGGAGACGAACATGGCGATGAACCCGAGAGAAGTGGCGATCATCGCGAAGAGGACGGCGGGGCCGGATTTGGTGATGGTGGTCTTCACGGCCTCCGGAATCGAGGTTCGTGCCACCTCCTCGTCGAATCGCGAGTGGAACTGGATCGCGTAGTCGATGCCGATCCCGATGAGGACCGGGAATGCCCCGATGACCACCATGCTGAGGGGGATGCCGGCAAGTCCCATGATCCCGAAGGTGAGTACGAGCCCGCTCGCGACGATGGCGACGGGGAGGAACCGGTACCGGACGTGCGAGAAGAGGAGGCCCACCGCCACGATCATGAGCAGCATCGCGCCGAGAATGAGGGTCCCCATGGAGGTGCCGATCTCCTCGCCCATCTGCTTCTGGAAGGCCGGGTTGCCGGTCACCGTGATCGAGACGCCGGGAGGGGGTTCCGAGATGGCGATGATGGACTCGATATTCTCAAGGAGCGCGTTCTGCGCATTGGACGAGGTGCCCGGCTCGATCGTCACGATGCCGATGGTGAGGAGGTTTGAAGGGAGGTAGCGGTCGAGGAGCCCGGGAGGGAGCGCCTCCTTTGCCGCGGAGACATCTGCCAGCGAGCGGGGAAGGGTTCCTCCATTGGACTGTTTGAAGAGATCCACGACGCTCGAGGTCCCTGCAACGTACCGCTCGTTGCTGATGTCGTGGAGGAGCCGGTCGAAGTAATCGAGTACCAGGGGGCTGGTGACATCATCGGTCTCGATGATGATCATTACGGCGTCGGACTGGAAGTTCTTCGAGTAGGTGTCAAGGAGCATCCCTCGCTGCGTGTCCTTGTCGATATAGGTGCCCTCGCCGGTCTCCATGGTGAGGAGGGTGGTGCCGTACAGCGAGACAAGGAAGATGCCGAAGATGATCCCCGCCACCAGCATCGGCCTTGCACAGATCAGCTCAGATATCCATTGAAACGGTGACCTCAAACCATTGCCTCCGGTTGCGGGTACAGAGTCACTCCGCGGGGTGATAAAATATTTGTTGCGCTCAAGACAACAGAAAGGGTGCGAGGGAGGCAAGTGAGGGGGCAGGCATGCCCGAAAATCGTTCTGCTTTTCATTCGCAAAAAGGCGATTTGCCAGGCATACCCCGGAAAGGGAGGTGAGATTTTACGGCCCCGGCGATTCCCCGGCCTGCTCCTTCCCTTATCCCGGGCTACACGTAATTGGGCGGCAAACACCAGACGTCTCGCTGGATCATCTCGGCGGGGTAGTGATCGGCGTCGCCCGGGAACACCACCTTCATGTCAAGCATATCACCGGCCCTGAGCGGCAACTCGGCGCTGAAAGAGCCGTCCGCCTGCGTCGGGGTTACGGAGAAACAGGGCATCCACTCGCCTGGACTGAACCCTTCACAGTACAGCACAAGGTCCTTTTCGGCAACGGGCTCCCCTTTAATGTCGAGGAGCGTTCCGGTAAGGAAGCCGGTGCAGTCCCCCGCGTCGCATTGACAGTTCTCAGGGTCAAAGGACAATGAAAGGAAGGTCCTGATAGGGGTTGGTGGGGTTGGCCCCGCGGTGGGAATGCCCACGTCACCCGAGAGCGGTCCGGTCTGCCCGGCCCCGGTGAGGATCAGGGCCGCCACGATGATGATCGCCACCGCTGCGACGACCACGATAGAGAGATTCTTCCGGTTCATGCAGGATCACCCAATATGAATAGGGTGCAATCCTCAGGGGATAAAGGGAGCGTTTCGGTGCTCTTAATTAATCGATGCGAGGGAGGCGATTCGAACGCCCGAACTCCTGCGAGACTAGGCCCTGAACCTAGCGCCTTTGACCTGGCTCGGCAACCCTCGCGCAGTATCATGTCGGTCTGCACGCAAAATAAAAGTAGCGATTGATCGGGCGTGCCAGAGAGGATTCTGGCTTTTTATTTGAAAAAAACGAGAAAAATAACGGGGAATCCATCGACCACCTTTCTAGGAGATCTTACAGAGTCGCCATCACGATGTCGCGCACGATAATCGGGAACAGGTCAACCGGGCAGGAATACATCCTGCCGGTGCTTGTTCATGTGCATCCATGCATCCATGTAGGTCTTCAATGAGAGAAAGATGATAAGGATGAACGGTGTTGGATCGGGCAGCCGTAGCAGCGTGAAGGCTAAAAGGACAAATCCGGCAGCGATGATAGAGAGATGCATCGGGATAATCCGTGCATACGGGCGGAAGAAGAGTGCGGAGACACGGGGCCCGGTGAGGGGTTCGGCCCGGCGGTAATGAAGAAAGGAGTACAGGTGGTTTACGAAGAAAAGGGTGAGCACGAGCAGGATACCGCGGTTCTCGGTGAGATCCCCCGCATGAAAGAAACCGAAACCAACGATAAACCCGAGGTACCCCCAATGGAACAACCCGTAATGGAGGGTGAAGAAGCCGGCCATTATCAGTTTGTAGAATGGGAAGAATTTCCGTGCACCGGCATCGCTCAGGCTGCCGGAGAACATGCGCTGCAGCTCGCCTTCCGGCGCATCGGAGATCCGCAGATCGAGGATGCTGATGACGGTAAAAATGCCGATGAAGATGCTCTGGGCCCAGTAGATGAACATGGTGAGGCCGAGATCCCAGCCCTGCAGGAGGGCAAGCGCAATCGTGATGAGGTTTACCACGATCAGGGAGAGAAGCGGGAAGTCGTGGAGAACGGGATCCATGCCGGATTGAAAAAGAGGGATTTTCACGGAATTCCTTTCCCCTTTGAATAACTCTCCATATGTGCTCCGGGGATATAAAACGCAATAATGCTGTCTTTGATGGACCGGGTGCTATGGTATGCATAAGAGGCGTTTTTCCCACATCACGCGAACCCCGCTCGATTTTCCTCATCCCTGCATAACAGCAGTGGGACCGAGTACCGTCTCTCTCCCTTCTCCGCCCCATCCCCGGGCACCCGGTCGCGACTCCGGCAGGTTCAGGTGCAATTGACCTGGTCCCTAGGTGAGGAGAGAGTGACGCTTTGGTGCCGGGAACCGGGCTAAGTATCGTTTGCGACAGGAAAAAAGGAGGGGGGATCAGACAATACGGGTCCGTGTGACTCCCGGGAGTGGCGACAGCGTGTGGGTGGGGGTGGGGGTCGGGGTCAGAGTCCTCAGGGTGGCGATGCCAAGGGTGGGGGTGGGGGTAGGAGTCGGGGTGGGTGTTGGGGTGGGGGTGAGCAGCTCGAACCCGACGAGGTTCCTGATCTCCATGTAAAACCCGGGGTAGACCGTGATTTGTTTCGTGTAGGTGTATGGACCACCGAGTGCCAGAAATAGATCATACTCCCCGGGTTGGATATCCTCGATAGTGAGGGGAGATTGCCCGTAGTAGTAGGGCACGAGGAGAGGCATTTTTCTTTCAAAGACTATAAGGCCAATATCATCCTCCACCGGAGCCATGAAGACCATGATAATATCAAACTGTTCGAGGTCGATCACCAGGGTCCCGGTACCCGGCGGGGTGGGTGCAGGGATCGTGGTC
>JAVVFN010000180.1:0-2923 GCA_032250645.1 Methanomicrobiaceae archaeon
GACCCTCCCTTTCCCAGTTTGAGCGGGTTGGTGTCCACCTGGACGATCGATCTATCGGTGGGTACATTGGTGAACTTCGAGAAACCGACCCCGAGGGTGATGATCAGGTCTGCATCCTCCACTAGTTTTCGCGACTGCGGGGGACCCACGTTTCCGAGCACCCCCACCACCCATTCATGGTCCTCGGGGAGGATCCCTTTCGCCCGGAAGGTGGTGAGGATGGGTGCATGTATCCTGCGGGCAAGCTCTGCCACCTGATCCCCGAAGCCCCAGGCCCCCCACCCGGCGATGATGACCGGTTTTCTGGCCCGGTCGATGGCTTCTGCCGCGTCCCTGATCAGAGAAGGGTCGGGAAGGATGGGGAAGTCCATCACACAGGTCTCGCGGCGACTGTGAGCGATGTCGACCGTCTGCTTCTGGATGTCGTTCGGAACCGAGAGCTGGCCGACGCCTCGCTCGAGTATGGCGAATTTCAGCGCCTTGGTGAGGAGGAGAACTGCCATATTCCGCTCGTAGATGGTGTTGTTGTAGACGGTTACCGGTCTGAAGAAGGCGTCCTGGTCGATCTCCTGGATCCCGTAGGGGCCGGTGTACTGCTTCTCTACCTGGCCATTGAGGGAGAGCACAGAGGCGCCGTCCTCCTTTGCGTCGTAGAGCCCCGTGGCAAGGTTGGTCGCTCCCGGCCCGGCGATAGTGAGACAGACCGCAATCTTCCCGGTCAGCTTGTGGTATGCCGAGGCGGCCATGGCGGCATTCTCCTCGTGCCTGACCGCGATGTATTGTATTTTATCGCTTTTTCTTACGGCATCCACCAGCCCCAGCGACGAGGTCCCCGGGATCCCGAAGACGAGCTCCACCCCCCACTGTTCAAGCTCGCTTATGATGACCTCAGAGACGGTGGTCGGGGATGCCTCGTGCACTTCATCTCCCGACACCTGCACAAAGACAGATCTTGCCGATCCACAGACCGGACAGAGCCAGTCTTCGGGGAGATCTGAGAACGCCGTGCCGGGCGGCGTGCCGGTCGCAGGCTCTCCCTTCTCTTCGTCATAGACATACCCGCAGACCGTGCACCTCCACTTCCTGCTACCCCCCGGTTCCTGGAGAGTTGTCCTGCTCTCTTCTCTCTCCTCCCCTCCCCTCTCCTCTTTGACGGGATCGAATGCAGACTTGGGTGCACCGCAGACCGGGCAGACCCAGTCCTCGGGCAGGTCTTCAAACGCGGTACCGGGAGGAGTGTCAGTACGTGGTTCCCCCTGCTCTTCATCATAGACGTAACCGCAGACACTACATTTCCAGCGAGCCATTCTCAAATCTCCTGATAAGAAGATGAAATGAATCCCCACATATATGTCACTTCTGCAGGTGGATGGACTGGATGCCCTCCCTCACTGCGCCGGACGCGATGGCAGCCCTGCAGACCGCCGTCGCCACTCCCCGTGTCACGTTCCGGTCTATGATATTCGGCAGGATATACTCCCGGTTCGGCCGTTTCACGTAGCCGGCGAGGGCATGGGCGGCGGCAAGCTTCATCTCCTCATTAATACAGGTGGCACCGGCATCAAGAGCCCCCCTGAATACGCCGGGAAAGGCAAGGACATTGTTGATCTGGTTGTGGTAGTCGCTTCGTCCGGTACCCACCACGACCGCCCCGCCCTCGTGCGCGGCTGCAGGGAGGATCTCGGGTACCGGGTTGGCGAGGGCAAAGACGATCGGGTCCTTTCCCATACTCCTGACCATCTCGGGTGTGACGAGGTTGGGTGCGGAGACGCCAATAAAGACATCTGCACCGACCATTGCGTCCGCCAACCCCCCGGAGATGTTGTCATGGTTCGTCTGGCGGGCAATGAGGTCCTTATGCGGGGTTTCCGGGAGATCGGGGCGACCCCTGTGGATGATCCCCTTCCGGTCGCAGACCCGAATATCCCGGACCGAGGTGCAGATATCCGGCCGGGTCCCGAGACACCTGAGCAGCCGTGTGATCGCCGTCCCCGCCGCACCGGCACCGCTGATCACCACCACGAGATCTTCGAGGTTCCTCCCGGTCACCCGGCAGGCATTGATCAGTGCGGCAAGCACCACGATCGCGGTACCATGCTGGTCATCATGCATGACGGGGATCCCGAGGTCCATGAGTGCCTCCTCGATGGCGAAGCACCGCGGAGCGGCGAAGTCCTCGAGATTTATCCCCCCAAAGACGGGAGCGATATTTCGTATCTGCTCCACCAGGTTTCCTTCCTTTGAGGCGAAACAGATCGGGAACGCGTCGATATCGGCAAATTCCTTGAACAGGATGGCCTTTCCCTCCATCACCGGGATCGCCCCAAATCCCCCGATATCTCCCAGTCCGAGGACCGCCGATCCGTCCGATATGATGGCGACACTGTTCCCCTTGAGGGTGTACCTGTAGGCAAGGTCCGGGTTTGCCGCGACTCTCCGGCTTACCTCCGCAACACCCGGAGTATACGCAAGGCTCAGGTCGTGCCTGGTGCGGATATGCACCTTGGACCTGGTTGCAAGCTTTCCCCTGAATGTGGCGTGCAGGAGCACCGATTCTTCATAGAGATCCTCCATTCCATATCAACCCGATGATCGAAAGATAGACCCATGATCATTTAGGGCTTATGGGAAGTGCGGGCAAGATCCCTGGGTTTCCGGAACGGGGATATATCCTTAAACAAGGCCGCGTCCGATCCCGCCCGCTCCCTCTGGAGAGGGGGGAGAAGATACCCCTTCCGGTCCGGGGTGTTCCAGAGGAATACGTCAGAAGGGTCCTGTCGGGGGCTCCGCCCCCGGACAGGATATCGTTCCCCTGGATCTTATCCTTGCAATTCCGTTCAGGGGGGATAATCCTGTCGAGGGGTGGGTCCGGGAGGGAGGGGCGATCCCTCCCGGTCTGCAACCAGCAGCTCCGACGGGGTTT
>JAVVFN010000181.1:0-2912 GCA_032250645.1 Methanomicrobiaceae archaeon
AAGGAGCAGGTGGAAGTCCGGGAGGTGGGGTATTTCGGGGGAGCCATGGGCCCGCTGGACCACCGTGATCCGGAGAAGATGGCCGAATGGGGCCGGTATCTTGCCCGGGCGATCGGGGAAGAAGAGAGACCGCCTTCAAAACCCAAGGATTAAGAGTCTCCCCCTCTGTTCTCTTTTCAGGTGATTCGGATGGCAAGAATGAGATTCATGCCTGTAGCCGCCTGCGTACTCCTCTGCATGGTGGCCTTCATCTTTTCCTGCGGGTGCGGAGAGACGCTCGATGAGGTCGTGGGCAGCGCGGAAGAGGTCGCGTGCGGCGGGCTTTCGGGGAGCGACCGGGACCACTGCTACCAGGACGCAGCGGTGCGGAAAAGTGATCCCTCTCTCTGTGAGGAGATCGAGTACGGCCCGCCCCGGAGCAAGTGCTACCTGCGCATCGCGGAGAAGGAGGGGGATTCTGCCCTCTGCGGGAAACTGATGATCTATCCGGGCTCATCCGGGGAGTACTCGCGTCTCGAGTGCTACCAGCGTGTCGCAGTCACCAAAAAGGACCCTGCGTACTGTGATATGATGGGCACGCATTCGGCAGGGATGCTCTCCGGCGAGTACAACCGCGAGGGCTGCTACCGGGCGATCGGAATTGAGTTCCCGACTATCCTGAATATATACGAGGAAAATGAGGAGCGGTTCCAGTTCTGCTACGATATCGTGTACAGCGAGATCCACGGCGCGCCGCCGCCGCAGCGATCCGAGAACCCGGACGTGGCTGCCGAGCGGGCGATGATCGCGAGAGAGATAGAAGATGCAGGGTACCGGGAAGCGGGCCGGGGGTACGTGGCGGAGGAGAACCCCGAGGTCTCCTACATGGATCTCGAGGAAGGGGATATCATCCTCTTCGGCTTTGATAAGTCCCCTGGCACCGAAGACGCACCGCACTACGCGGTGGTGCAGGGAGGCAGGATATGGCAGATCGTGAACTGGGGCAAGTCGGGCGGCGTACTGGACGGGCCGCACGACCCGGAGTATTTCTTCAAGCCGCGCCAGCTCACAAACCCGGATACCGGGGAGACGACCACGTCCCCGAGGATCTACCACTACTATGCGGTATACCGGAGATCTTAGCCCCGCAGGGGATTCATTCCTTCCCTGCCAGCACCACGAAGAAACCGTTCTCCAGCGCCCCCACCCGGAGGTCACGAAAACCGGCCTCTTCGAGCAGGAGGATGACCTCCGGGAGGGTATAGAACCGGGTAGGTACCCCGGCCCACCACGAATCGGTCTTCCTCCGGTATTTCTGCCCGAGTTCCCCTTCACGTTCGATGAATGCGAGGAGAAGGCTCCCCCCCGCTGAGAGCACCCTGGATGCTTCGAGGAAGGCCGCCTTCACATCGCGGAGCAGGAAGTTCACCGTCACCATCAGCACAAGGTCGAACGACCGGTCAGGGAAGGGGAGGGACTCAGCCACGCCGCAGATCACCTCGATCCCCCGCTTCCGGGCCATCCTTCCCATGGGAAGTGAGGGTTCGAGGCCCCGCGTGATCCCGAGCGGCCAGGCCGATCTCCCGGTCCCCACCCCGACCTCCACCCCCCGCCTCCACGACGGCATCATCCGGGAGAGGAGCGCGAGTTCCTCTCTGTACAGCCCGGGATGCTTCTCAAACCAGCGGTCGTACTCGACTGCGTGCTCGTCAAACGGTCTCCACCGCTCACCTAGAACCATCTTACCTCCTCCCGGTACTCGCGGTATGCATCCCCGAACTGCTCCTCGAGCTCTGCCTCTTCCCAGGACCTCCATATGAAAATCAGGGGGATCCAGAACGCCGCGGAGATAAGGGTCACCACGGCCCGAAAGAAGAGGGGAAACCCGATATGCATCAGGATGATCCCTGCATACATCGGATGGCGCATCCACCGGTAGACCCCGGTGGTGACCAGGGTATCAGATCTGTAACCCCCTCTTCTTGCCCGCTCAGCAGCGACCATGAGGGAGATACCCCCGGCCCCTGCGATGCCCCCAGAGAATGTAGCGATCTCCGGGATATTGTACCTCACCGGGTCGAGAAAGAGCATCGCAACCCATCCTGCATACCCGGCGGCAACAATCATGCCGATAAAAGGGTCAGAATCCGCGCCAGGCTGCCCATGGCTCTCGCGCAGATGTGCCACCGTGTGGATGAGATAGCTCGTCCCGGTCAGGAGAAAGGCTGCAACAAACAGGAGATCTGACGTTTCCGTATACCTCACCCCGGCGATCCGCGGAGTTCCTGCAGAAAGGCCTGTGCCGTGGAGAAGAGCTCGTCCAGCGTGGACCCGTTCCGATTCTCGAGGTACCGGACCTGATAGCCCCTCTCCCTGAGATAGTCGCGGTAGTATTGCATGGATGCCCGGTGAAAGAGGGGTTTCTTTTGCAGGACCGGAATTCGGTAAAGTAGCGGTCCTCTTCCACGAGGAAGATGGTGTCCGCCCTTTCTGTCGAAGGGTGGGGCGAGAAGAGCTCGCGGGGGAGGATAAGGGCGGCGGTTTTCATGTCCCTTTTCAACCCTGGATCTGCAGGAGTGATGTAGTTTATTGTCTTCCTCGCGTCCGGACGAGGGCAATAAGCATATATTATAATGAAGAAAATTGACCATTCTATTCTGGAGGAATTGTGGTGAAAAAACTCTCGATACTGATGTCTCAAACGCGTCTTTATCCCCTGCTTGTGGCCCTGCTCACCATTCTTCTTATCTGCTGCCTGGTGAGCAGTGTTTCTGCACTGGTAAGGTGCACCTCGCCCTGCGAGTGCCTCACCGAGGCTCAGGCGAAGGAGAAGTTCGGGAGTTATGTCAAGTGTTCAGAGGACGTCTGCGGCTACTACGAGTCCGCGGTCGCAAAGCTGACCATCAACAAATACTGCTACAGGGAGCTCGACA
>JAVVFN010000182.1:0-2839 GCA_032250645.1 Methanomicrobiaceae archaeon
ATCGGGGCGTCCTCTCGTTATAGTCGCGGACAAACCGATGGTCCGTATCGTCGTCAAAGAAGTTGCCCAGGATGCGTCGCGCGGCCAAGGTCTTGTCTCGATCTCCTCCAAAGAGGCGCCCACCACCGTCCCCCATCGGGAGCTGGAAACCTGTGCCCAGTACCTGATGACAGATGTTGATATCGACCCCCATATCACTGAATTCTACCTCGGAAATGAGCTTGCTCCCGAAGGGTATGTCTGGATCTTTCCCAAAGGCGAGCGGACGGCAAATATCGGGGTCGGCATTTCCGGGAGGAAGAGCGGCGAAGGGCACCGGGCCAAGGATTACCTCGACCGGTTCGTGGCACGGGCCTTCCCCCGGGGGAAGGCCATCGAGCTGGTGGTGGGCGGAGTCTCGGTCTGCCGGCCCCTTGCATGCACGGTGGCCGATGGTCTCATGGTGGTGGGGGACGCCGCACGCCTGAGCGACCCGATCACCGGCGGCGGCATCTACAATGCCATGTTTTCCGGGAAGCTCGCCGGCGAGGTGGCAGCCGACTGCATCAGAAAGGGCGACTGCTCCAAGGGAGCCCTCATGGCATATGACACGCTCTGGCGCAATTCACGGATGGGCAAGGCTCTTGAGCGCAACTACAAGATCAAGGAGTTCTTCATCACCCTCTCAGACGACAAACTCAATACTCTCGTCGACTCGGTAAAAAGTATCGATCTCTCCAGATTCAGCACCATGGGCCTGATTAAGGAGATTGTGAAACGCAACCCGAAGATGCTCGTTGAATTGCAGACCCTGAAAACGATATTAGGGTGATTTTTTCAGCTGCCGGTTGAGCAGGCGGAGGCAGTCGGCCTCGGCCTCCTCTTTTGTAAAGACCGTAATCACGTCCAGCGGCCGTATCTTCACCGTGCCGCTGGGTATGATGAGCTCGCCCCCCGCCCGCCGGATGGCGATGAAGACAAAATCCTTGACATTGAGCTCCCGGATTTCATGGTCCACGATCGGTGCCCCTTCCTCTGCCACGATCTCAAAGATCGTCCCTCCGGGAATGGAAGCAAGCTGCTGCAGGTTCGGATTCTCGGCCCAGTAGTAGAGACGGTTTGCTACCAGCTCATCGGGATTCTCACTGATCTTGACCCCCACCTCGTTGAAGAGATCGGAATGCTCGGTCTGGTTCACGATTGAGACCACGTTCTTCACATTGAACCTTTTTGCGAGCCAGCAGGTCATCAGGTTCACCGCATCATCGCTGGTGGTCGCCACCATCGAGTCCGCCCGCTCGATCCCGGCGTCCTCGAGGATCGATTTATCGGTGGCGTTGCCGGTCAGGGCGAGAAGGTCGTACTGTTCCAGGATCTCGCTGCACCTTCCTTCATCCCGGTCAATGACTACCACGGAATCTCCCCTGTTTACGGAGATAGCAGCGAGATTTCTCCCAATACCGCCCAAACCTACGATTATTATGTACATCCCATTCTGATTACTTTCATGACAGTTCAAATAGTTTGCGCAACAACCACCCTGCTGACGTGATTTGCGGGGTGGATGAGGCGGGAAAAGGCGCGGTACTGGGTCCGCTGGTGGTCGCAGGGGTGGCATGTCCCAGTAGCAGCGTCCTTGAGGGGCTTGGGATACGTGATTCAAAGCTCCTCAGCCCGAAAAAGCGGGAGGAACTCTATCCCGAGATCCTCTCCCGCTGCCATGTCCATACCCTCCAGATCGCTCCTGACCAAATCGATCTCCTGCGCAGTACCCGGACCATGAATGAGATCTGTGCCGCATCGCATGCAGAGGTCATCTCGGTCCTCTCCCCAGAGATTGCCTATGTGGATGCCTGCGATGTCAACGCGATCAGGTACGGGTGGGCGGTGGAGGCGCTCCTTTCGCGATCCTGCCCGGTCGTCGCCGAGCACCATGCAGAGACTGCACACCTCCCTGTCGCAGCCGCAAGCATCGTTGCGAAGGTGGAAAGGGACCATGCGGTGCGGGTGCTCGAGGAGGACTACGGGGTGGTTGGAAGCGGATACCCTTCCGACCCGTTCACGCTCTCCTTTCTCGATACCTACATCGCCGCACACCGCCACCCCCCTCCCTGCTCCCGCAGGTCATGGAAGACCGTGTCATTCATGGTGAACAAACTTCACCAGTCGACCCTTTCAGAATTCTTCCCATAATACCGGAAAACAGGGTTTATGTATGTGCCCCTGCAAACCTGTATCAGATGGACTGGCTTTTGATTATTGCACTGTTTGTGGGAATTTACGCAATAATAGCCGGGTATATCAAGATCAAGGGACTCTGGGAAGATCATGTCATGTTCTACGGCCCGATCCTTGCGATCAAGACCTCGAGGGTGGGGATATTCGACTGGTTCACCCGCTATTCGTGGTTCCTCCGGCTCTATGGAACAGCGGGTGTCGTGCTGGTGGCGGTCATCTCGGTCCTGATCACCATTCTCCTCTTCCTCTCGGTCAACTACACCCTGATCTTCCAGCCCGAGCCGACGGGCATCTATGAACCGCAGAATATCCTGCTCCTCCCCGGCATCAACGAGTTCATCCCGTCGACCTTTGCGGTATGGTTTGCATTCCTCCTGACTATCTTCATCCACGAGTTCGGCCACGGGATTCTCTGCAGGGTGGAGCAGATCAGGGTCAGGGGCATGGGGGCGCTGATCGCCGTCATTCCTATCGGCTTCTTCGTCGAGCCGGATGAGGAGGTTCAACGCCTTGCTTCTCTTGACCCGGCCCCGCTTCGGCTTGGGCGGCGCAGCTGGTTCCGGATTGAGCGCAAGGCCCTCCAATACGGTCCGGCAGTATCGCATTTGGATTCGCAGCAGGG
>JAVVFN010000183.1:0-2837 GCA_032250645.1 Methanomicrobiaceae archaeon
GCAGGGGCTCGTAGATCACATCATCACGCTCCTCGATGGGCGCGTGGCCGAAATGGACCAGGACGGAACCCTCTTCGAGGATCCCTGCGGCAAGGTCGCAGGCGCCATAGCAGGGGTCCCCGCTGATGGTCACCTCAAAACCCGCCTCCTTGAGGGCAATTGCCGTGGAAAACGCCTTTCGCTTGAGCCCTTCCGGAAACTGGAGGACCACCGTTCGTGCGCCCCGCTCCCTCAGGCGCTGCACGAGCCTATCGAGGGGGATCGACCACATGGACGCCGTCTTCCCCAACCTCCACCTCGACGAGGGTCTTGTAATCGCAGGTCACCTGGGGGGTGCCCCTCCTGATGACCACGCAGGCGTCCACCACCTCTGCCCCCGCATCCTCCAAGGCGGCCATGAGCGCACACATCGTGCCGCCGGTGCTGCAGACATCATCGACCACCACCACGCGGTCACCTGACCGGACGCCGTTGAGATAGAGCTCGCCTTTCGAATAGCCGGTCATCTGGTGGACCGCGATCTCTCCAGGAAGGCCGTAAGAGCGTTTTCTCATGACCGTAAGCGGGATATCGGTGATGAGGGAGAGCGCGGTGCCGATGTGGATACCCATCGCCTCGGCGGTCACGATCCGGTTCACCTCGTCAAGGTCCATGACCCTGACCATCGCCGCAGCAATCTCACGGAGCAGTGCCGGTTCAAGCTCGGGAATCCCGTCGGTGATGGGATGTACGAAATAGTGGTAACCCCCGCGGTTGACCACCGGACATTCCTCGAGTGACTTATGGAGCAGTTTCAGCATACATCGTACCAATATCTCGTAGGAATGCTTCAATGATTGTCCGATGCACGTGGGGCATGCAGACTATGCGCATATGACCTTTCCGGGTGCGGGAGACGTGCCACCCCGGCGGAGCCTTCGGGCAGAGAAACGTGGCCACGTTCACGTCGGGGATCACTGCCGGGGGAATACCAAAAGTCCCCATCCCATCGATCAGCCGGCGGGTATTCTCCATGCACCCGCGGACGATGGACTTCATCCCCGATCTCCCCAGGTACTCCAGCACCGCGAACGCACCGGCGACCGCGCCTCCTGACCTTGTGCCGCTCAGTGTATGTTCCTTCTTGACCGTGAGATAGGGGGTGTCCACGTTGAGCTGGTCGAGCATCTCCCCCTCCCTCACCAGCAGGCATCCCGCAGGGATGGTGGAGAGACCCATCTTGTGGGGATCGACAGAGATGGTCGCCACGCCCGGCAGGGCGAAGTCGAAGGGAAGGGGTTTTTCGAGGAACGGCAGCACGAGACCGCCGAATGCAGCGTCGACGTGGAGCACGATGCCGTGGTCCTCGGCGATATCGGAGAGCTGCAGGATCGGGTCGACCATGCCGTACTCGGTGGTCCCCGCAACCCCCACGATGGCGACAGTATTCGTATCGATGCAGGCCTCCAGATCCTCCGGGCTTACCCGGTACTCCTGATCGCAGGGGGCCGTGCGGAGCTCTATTGCCAGGAGGTCGCACGCTTTTTCAAAGGAGAAGTGGGCGGACTCGGGGGCCACCACGTTGGGACGCTCCACAGGGTGCATCTTCTTTGCGATCCGGAGGGCCTGAATGTTCGATTCGGTACCTCCGGAGGTGGCATACCCGTCCGCACCCGGATGATGCATCAATTCCCCGAGTCTTGCGACCAGAAGTTTTTCAAGCGAGGATGCTCCCTGGAAAAGGCCGGGGTCTCCAAGGTTCGCCTCCATAAAGAGGGAGTGGGCGCGGACTGCGACCGGGTGCGGGATGGTGCACATTGAACTCAAGACATTCCGATACCCCTGATCCTCTTCCTTTTTTGACTTGAGGAAAAAAAAGAGGTCTTCTTCCCGCAGACCTGTCTCACGCATTGTTTTTTCTCGCAAAATCAAGGAGCATGCGCTGTTCTGTCCGGTAGGCACGTTCACGTATCTTCTGCACCGCATCGATATTTGCCGAAACACTCGCAATCCCGTGCTCGATGAGCCACTGGACCATGTCGGGATCAGATCCCGCCTGCCCGCATATCGAGCACTCGACCCCGTACCTCCTGCATACCGAGATGGCATCATCAATCAGCCGCAGCACGGCAGGATGCTTCGGATAGTACATGTCCGCGACGTTCTGGTTGTTCCGGTCGATGGCAAGCGTGTACTGGATGAGATCGTTTGTCCCGAAGGAGGCAAACGTGATCCCTGCCCTGATAAAGTCCTCGATCATGAGTGCGGCACTCGGCACCTCGATCATGATGCCGAGCGGGACTTTATCCACCTCCACGCCCCATCCCCGGAGCATCTCCCGCGCTTTTTCGAACTCAGAGGGGTGGCTGATCATCGGGAACATGAGGCCGAGATTGGAGTACCCCCTATCCCAGAGGCGCTTGAAGGCCTCAATCTGGAGCCTGAACTGTTCGGGGGCCGCAAGGTCCCGCCTGATCCCCCTCCACCCGAGCATGGGGTTGTGCTCTGCAGGCTCATCCTCCCCTCCTTCCATGTTCCGGAACTCGTCGGTGGGCGCATCGAGGGTCCGCACCCAGACCGGTTTCCCGGGGAACGCGTCCAGAACGACCTGGATCCCGTTTGCAAGCTCGTCGATGAACTCCTTCTCGCGGTCATGCCGGATGAACCAGCCCGGGGTCTTGTTCAGTGCGAGGATAAGGTGCTCGATGCGCAGGAGCCCCACGCCGTCTGCGCCTGTGGCCGCGGCACGCTTTGCCGCCTCGGGTAGGGAGACGTTCACCTTGATCGCCGTGGCGGTGATGAGGGGCGAGGATGGGGCGGAAACGGCACCCTTCTCGGCGGCAGTCTCTTCGGACCTG
>JAVVFN010000184.1:0-2802 GCA_032250645.1 Methanomicrobiaceae archaeon
GCCCGAAAGTCATCGAGTTCAATGCACGCTTCGGGGATCCTGAGGCGATGAACGTCCTTCCCCTGCTCATCCCGGACTTCTCCGCAATCGTCTGCCGCATCACCGACGGAACCCTCGCACCATCTCACGTTTCCTTTGCGCCGCTGGCAACGGTCTGCAAGTACCTGGTGCCGGAGGGCTACCCGGAAGCCCCGGTGACCGATGCTCCCATCGAAATCGGCAACACCGGAAGGGCGCAGCTCTTCTACGCCAACGTGGGGGAACGCGACGGCAGGCTCTACACCCAGCGGTCCCGGACCCTTGCCTTCGTCGGCGCAGGAGAGACGCTGGCGGAGGCCGAGTCGATCGCCGAATCTGCCGCAAGAGAGGTCAGGGGCCCTGTACGGCACCGGAGGGATATCGGGACTGCAGAAGTTCTCGAACGCCGCATCGCACACATGAGGGAGCTCCGATGAAGCGCGATCTGATCTCCATGCTCGACCTCTCATCCGGGGAGATCGATATGCTGCTTGACGGCGCACGGAGGCTCAAGGAGGGGCGGGGAGAGTCATCATCGCTCCTGTCAGGAAAGACCCTCGGAATGATCTTCGAGAAGGCCTCGACGAGGACCCGGGTCTCCTTTGAGGTGGGGATGTTCGAGCTCGGCGGCCATGCCCTCTTTCTCAATGCCCAGGACCTCCAGCTCGGCCGGGGTGAGGAGATCAGGGATACCGCCCGCGTGCTCTCGCGGTACCTTTCCGCGGTCATGATCCGTGCGTATCACCACTCCACCATCACCGAGTTTGCGAAATATGCATCGATCCCGGTGATCAACGCGCTCTCCGACCTTGAACATCCCTGCCAGATCCTTGCCGACCTCCTCACCATCAGGGAAAGGAAGGGCTCGGAGGAGGGGCTCACCATTGCCTGGGTGGGGGATGGGAACAATGTCACTAACTCGCTCATCCTGGGGTCTGCCCGCTTGGGATACGCCGTGCGGGCGGCCACCCCTCCCGGGTATGCCCCGCCCACCGTCATCATGGACGCGGCACGGGCGGAGGGGGGCGATGTCGCGCTGCTGCGGTCCCCTGCGGAGGCGGCGGAGGGCGCGGACGTGATCTACACCGACACCTGGATCTCGATGGGGAGCGAGGCGGAAGCGCTCAAGCGCAGGGCCGCGCTGCGGGGTTATATGGTGGATGAAGCGCTTCTTGAGCGCGCCTCGCCGGATGCCATCGTGATGCACTGCCTGCCCGCCCACCGCGGCGAGGAGATCACCGACGAGGTGATCGAGGGTGCCCACAGCGTGGTATGGGACCAGGCGGAAAACCGTCTGCACACCGAGAAAGCCCTGCTTGTCTGGCTGATCAAAAAAGAGATAAAAGATATTACTCGTCGATAAATTCGCGAAGCTTCTGGAAGACGTACTCCTGGACCTGCTCGACTACCTCGCGCTTCCCGCGGAATGCAAGCAGTTCCCGTGCATCCCCCTCCATATTCGCCATGTACATGCGCTCGGAGCGCTCCACGAGCTCCACGTCATACTCCCTGAGCACGTCCACGATGATGCTTCTGGGCACCCCGGGAGGGATGAGCATGTCAAAGAGCTCCTCCTCCCCTTCTTCCAATGTTTTCGCCTCTTCTGCCATATTGAACCTCACTTTCCGATTCGCATCCTCCGGCTCATGATACACGGCCCGCCGCGGACCCCCCCGATGGGGTTCTTGGGTTTCCCGAGCGAGTTCATGCACCGGCCCATCAGCGCCGCGCCACGCGCGAGCCCGTCGTCCACGAAGATCACGTGGTCGTTTACGTCATCAAAGAGCCCGCGTTCTTCCAGGCCTTTGAGGATATACTCGGGCTTTCTGCCTGAGATGGCCGCCCTTCCCGTAAAACCGATGGAGGCGTTATCGGGCACCATGCCCTCTCCTGCGGCGACATCCACGAGCCGCAGTGCCATCCGGGCACAGACATGATCGACCACATCGGTCAGCACGTCCATCCCGTGGTTCTGATAGATCTCTCTCCCGATCTCCTTTAACTTATCCTGATCGCTGTTATTCACCCCGAGATCGCAGCCGATGAGGGCGACGCCGGACTCCTGTGCAACATCGGAGCAGACCGGCACCATGCCGAAATGGTCCCGGTCAGGCGGCACGATCCGGATATCGATGAACTTGTGGCACCGCTCCTCGTAGTCGAGAACCACCGAGCTCTTTCTGCGCGAGAAGGAGGATACGATGCTCCGCTCTCCGAAGAGGTCAAGCGCCGTGCCGGTCCCGTCCTTCACAAGGCCGCTCCCCCGCACGATGGCATCGGGGATGGCACCGGCAAGGCCGCAGAAATTGCCGATGGTGCGCGAGAACGGGTTTTCTGCCTTCGGGTCCACATGGCTCGTAATCCGCCCGTCGAGGGTGGTACCGAAGTCGATGGTGATCGCCGGGTCGCGGAAATCGACGGGCGTCCACTTCGCCCCCTCCTTGATCCCGGCCATCGCAAGCTCCCCCTCCATCTCGTTTGCGACCATCTCCACGCCGGTGGAGCCGACCGGCGGGAGCACCCCCGCCACCGTGCCGCAGAAGGTCACCTTGTCCGCGAAGCTGAACTTCTGCAGCCTCTGAGGGAGGTTCTGGATGGACATGGGAGGGGTCATCTTCCGCGGAGGTACCCCTGCAATGAGGCACCCGTTGGCAAGCGCGATCACAAAGTCGCCCACCTGATCAGGGGAGTCCATGGCAGCCACCACGCCGGTGCTCCGGACCACAAAATCGAGGTCCTTCTTGATGGAGAGGCCAGCTTCGCGGTGGCACTGGATCAGGGTAT
>JAVVFN010000185.1:0-2771 GCA_032250645.1 Methanomicrobiaceae archaeon
CCGAAGATGGGAAAGATCACGAAGTTCATGATGAGCTGGAACCCGTGCATATCCTCCATCCTCGATGCGATCGCGATCCCGAACGCGGTGAAGGAGAGCCCGATGAGCACCATGAAGGCGAGCGCGATGAGAAACCCGGCCACCTCAAGGAGCTCAAGCCCGAGAAAGAGTGAGAGCACAAGGATGATCAGGCCCTGGATGCAGGCGGTGGTCGCACCGCCCAGCGTCTGGCCGAACATGATCTCGAGCCGGGAGACCGGTGCGACCAGCGTCTCTTTTAAAAACCCGAACTGCTTGTCCCAGATGATCTGGATCCCCGAGAAGACCGAGGTGAAGAGGACGGTCATTGAGACGATCCCGGGGATGAGGAACCCGAGGTACCCCTGGTCCATGCCCGGAACCTGAACCACGGAATTAAGGCCGAACCCCAGTACCAGCATGAAGAAGACCGGCATCCCGAGGCTTCCGATGATCCGGCTCTTGGACCGGAGGTAACGGGTGAGGTAGCGCAGCCAGATGGTGTAGACGATGTCCATATTATCGCCTCGCCCTCCGCATATAGGTCCGTACCATCTCCTTGCCTGACGCCCCCTCCTCACGGATCGACCTGCCGGTGAAGTGCAGGAAGACGTCCTCCAGGGTGGGCTTGTGGAGCGATATGGCATCGATCTCGATTGCGTTCCGGTACAGTATCTGCATCATGCGGGGGATGTGCTCCTCGGCCCGTTCCAGGTGGATGGTGACCGCCCCGTCATGGCGCTCGACACGGGAGACCCACGGGACCATGAGCAGCGAGGACACCTTCTCCGGGTCATGCGCAGTGATGGTGACCACGTCCCCGCCGATCTCGTTCTTCAGCTGTTCCGGCGTGTCCATGGCGATGATGCGCCCGCGGTCGATGATGGCAACACGGTCGCAGAGCCGGTCCGCTTCGTCCATGTAATGGGTGGTGAGGATGATGGTGATCTGTTTCTCCTCGTTTAAGCGCTCGATGTACTCCCAGAGGAGGTTCCGCGTCTGCGGATCGAGGCCCAGCGTGGGCTCGTCCAGGAAAAGGACCTTCGGCTCGTGGAGGAGCCCCCGGGCGATCTCGAGGCGGCGGCGCATGCCTCCCGAATAGGTCTTTACCAGCCCTTCCTTCCGGTCTTCAAGCCCGACCAGCCTGAGAAGTTCGAGGATCCGGTTGTGCCGGGTATTCCTGGGTATCCGGTACAGACGTCCATGGAAATCCATGTTCTCGTAGGCTGTGAGCTCCTCGTCAAGGCTCGGGTCCTGGAAGACGATCCCGATCGCCTTGCGCACCCCGTCCTCCTCGGTGAGGATATTTTTGCCGGTGACAGTGGCTGATCCGGAGGTCGGCCTGAGCGTGGTCGAGAGCATGGAGATGATGGTGGTCTTTCCGGCACCATTCGGGCCGAGGAGCCCGAATATCTCCCCATCCTCAATATCAAACGAGACATGGTCGACGGCGATCAGCCCGTTGAAGGTTCTGGTAAGGTTGTCTACATATGTATGGCTGGCATGGCATTACGCAATCCTTTCAAGTTCATCCTGGCATCGAGCAAGAATGCTGGATGCCGCTTCCGTCTTTTCGGGGGGGAGCTGCCGGACAGCCCGGTGTATGGCGTACACGATCTCATCGGCCCGTGTCCCCTCTTCCCCGAAGACTTCACGGACGAGGTTTCTAAGGAGCATTATCCTCTGGTGCGATTCCTGTGCATCTGCCCGGTGGAGCTTCAGGGTGGCCTTTCCACGGGGCGTGACCTCGAATACCTGTTTTGCCCTCTTCCCGATCCTGCAGACCTCGATGAGCTCCTCCTCCTCGAGTGCTTTTAAGAGCGGGTAGAGAGTCCCCTTGCTCGGCACCCACACTCCGTCGGTCTTTTCTGCGATTTCCTTGAGGAGGGCATATCCGGACTTCGGTTCGCGGTCGAGAGAGTGGAGGATATACATGGCAAGCAGTCCACGCTCCTTCTCCTGCCCGGTGCCGGATGACCACAGCCCCTTCATCGTCCCACCATATTCCAAAATTGAACCGTTCAATAATGAACTATGTGTCAGGAGATCATAACCCTTTGGGATCTGTCCATGCAGAGGGTGAAGGGACCTTCACCTGGTCTTTTTTCCCCCGTACCTCCTGACGTGGTCCCATGCCCGGCGAAGAACTGCGCTGCTCCCGTCTTTTTCATAGATCGACGGGTCTTCCCTTCCGAAATGCACCCGGTCCTCCCCCACCGGGCAGACCCTGATGCAGATCCCGCAGGGAGCGATCTCCTGCTCGCTGAGCGTTGCGCTCCACGCGGCGCACGCCTTCTTCGCGGTCAGCCCTTCCGGGTACTCCTCGCCGGAGAGAGACCGGGTAGGGCACATCTCCACGCATCGCATGCACAGGGTGCAGAGCGCCTTTCTCATGACGGGGTCGGGCGGAAGCTCTGCCGCGGTAAAGACCGCCCCGAACCGGACACGGGGGCCGTACCGGGGGGTGAGAAGCATGTTGTTTACCCCGAAGGTGCCGAGCCCCGCAAGATAGGCCGCGTGCCGGTGGGAAAAGAAGGCCACCGGGTTTTCGAGGAGCACCCCGATGCTCCCGTAGCCGTCCCGCGGTACAAAGACCGAAGGGTAGCCTTCCCGGTTCAAAAATCCGGAAAGCCGGTAGGTGAACTGGTCGAGAAGCGTATTGACCGTCCGGTAGAGTTCCCGGTACCAGATGGAGGGCGAAGTCTCGAGGACCGGCAGGTCGACCGGAAGCCCGATAACAATGACCGATTTCG